>PWYM01000029.1 GCA_003567855.1 Gammaproteobacteria bacterium
GCCGAGGAACAGGTCCGCGGCGAATCGCTGGGCCGGTGGCTCGGCCGGCCGGGGGTCGACCTGAACGTGCTCGTCGCCAACCTGCGCGAGCATGGCGCGGTGCGCCTGTTCGCGACCACGCTGCACGGCGAGTACGGCTCGTCGGCGGAAGTCGAGATCTCCGGCGTTGCGGTGCCCGACGCGGAGCACCCGTGCCTGGGCTTCACGATCCGCAACGTGGGCCCGCGCGTGCTGTCCGATGCGATCACCGACAAGCCCGAGATGCCGCGCTCGGTCGAGCGCCTCACCGCACTGGTCGGTCGCGTGCCGCTCAAGGACCTGGTCCGCGAGAGCACCGACATGATCGAACGGCTGTGCATCGAAGCGGCGCTTGAGCTCACCAACGACAACCGGGCGTCGGCCGCCGAAATGCTCGGCCTGAGCCGCCAGAGCCTGTACGTGAAGCTGCGCCGCTACGGGCTCGGCGACCTCGCCGGCGACGCCGACTGAAGACCGCACCGCGGCGCCCGCCGCGGTAGACGCGCAAAGATGTAAATATTTATTGACGCCCACGGGGTGTCAACGTAGATTTACGCTCATGGCCCGCGCGTCCTCCATTCCGACCCAGCCGCTGCCGTCGCCGTCGGCGATCCTCGAGCTGTTCAAGCCGATCACGTGGTTCCCGCCGATGTGGGCGTTCCTGTGCGGCGTCGTGTCGGTGGGCGTGGGGCTGGGCGAGAGCTGGCCGCTGCTGCTCGCCGGGGTCGTGCTTGCGGGACCGCTCGTCTGTGCGACCAGCCAGGCCGTCAACGACTGGTTCGACCGCCACGTCGACGCGATCAACGAGCCGCACCGGCCGATCCCGTCCGGGCGTATTCCGGGCCGCTGGGGGCTGTGGCTTGCGATCACGTGGACCGTGGTGTCGCTCGCGGTCGCGACCGTGCTCGGCCCATGGGGCTTCGCCGCCGCGGTCGTCGCGATGCTGATGGCGTGGGCCTACAGCGCGCCGCCGCTGCGCCTCAAACAGAACGGCTGGTGGGGCAATTCGGCGTGCGCCATCTGCTACGAGGGTCTGCCGTGGTTCACCGCCGCGGCGGTCCTCACGTCGGCCTTTCCGGACTGGCGCATCGTGGCCATTGCCGCGCTCTACAGCGCCGGTGCGCACGGCATCATGACGCTGAACGACTTCAAGTCGATCGAAGGCGACCGCCGGCTTGGGCTGGGCTCGCTGCCGGTGCGCCTCGGCCCTGAGCGCGCCGCCCGGCTGGCGTGCTGGGTCATGGCGCTGCCGCAGGTCGCCGTCGTCGCGCTGCTCTGGCACTGGGAACGTCCCGTACACGCGCTTGCGATCGCCGCGGTGCTGTGTGTGCAGGTCGTGCTGATGCGCCGCCTGCTCGGCGACCCGCGCGCCCGCGCGCCGTGGTACCAGGCGACCGGCGTGAGTCTCTATGTCAGCGGCATGCTGATCGCGGCCTTCGGGCTGCGCGGGCTGTGGGCGTGAACACCGCTTCGCCCGCGTATCTCGGCTGGCTGGGCATCATGCGGCTGGGTCTCGTGCAGACCTCGCTCGGGGCGATCGTCGTGCTGATGACCTCCACGTTCAACCGGGTCATGGTCGTCGAGCTCGCGTTGCCGGCGGTACTGCCGGGGCTGCTCGTCGGCCTGCACTACGGTGTACAGATTCTCCGGCCGCGGCTCGGCTACGGCTCCGACATGGGCGGCCGACGCACGCCGTGGATCATCGGCGGCATGTTCGTGCTGGCTGCCGGCGGCATTGGCGCAGCGTTGGCGACCGCGCTGATGGCCGCGTACCCGCTCGGCGGGCTGCTGCTCGCGATCGTCGCGTTCACGCTGATCGGTGTAGGTGTAGGCGCGTCCGGCACCTCGCTGCTGGTGCTGCTCGCGAGCCGCGTCGCGCCCGACAGGCGCGCCGCCGCGGCGACGATCACGTGGGTGATGATGATCGCCGGTTTCGTCGTGACCACGACCATTGCCGGCCACCTGCTCGACCCGTTCTCCGGCACCCGCCTGGTCATGGTGTCCACCGGGGTCTGCGTGATCGCGGTCGCCGTGACGCTGCTCGCGGTCTGGCGCATGGAGCCGCCGCGGGTCGCGAGCCCCGCCGATCCGGCCACCGCGACCGCCGCCGGCGAACCCGTCGACGCGGCCCGCCGACCAACATTCATGCACGCGCTGGGCGAGGTCTGGCGCGAGCCCGAGGCGCGGCGCTTCACGCTGTTCGTGTTCCTGTCGATGCTCGCGTTCAGCATGCACGAGCTGATCATCGAACCGTTCGCGGGGCTCGTGTTCGGCTACACGCCGGGCGAGTCGACGCGTCTTGCCGGCATGCAGCATGGCGGCGTGCTGGTGGGAATGATCACCGTCGCGCTCGCGTGCAGTCCGCTGGCGCGCGGGCGTCTCGGCAGTCTGCGCGGCTGGATGATCGGTGGCTGCATCGCGTCGGCGGCGGCCTTGCTGCTGCTCGCCACGGCGGCATTCGTCGGTACCGGCTGGCCGCTGCGCGCGTCGGTGTTCGCGCTGGGCTGTGCGAACGGCGCCTTCGCCGTCGCGGCGATCGCGTCGATGATGAGCCTGGTCGCCAAGGGCCGCGCGCGCCGAGAGGGCGTGCGCATGGGCATGTGGGGCGCGGCGCAGGCCATCGCCTTCGGCGTCGGCGGGCTGCTCGGCACCATCGCCTTCGACGCGACCCGTGCGCTGCTCGGTACCCCGGTGACCGCGTTCGCAACCGTATTCACCGCGGAGGCGGCGCTGTTCATCGCCGCCGCCGTGCTTGGCGCGCGCCTCAGTCGCGCCTCCTCTTTTCCGCGGCCACACCCGGTGGTCGCCCCCGTCGCGGGCCCGCAGCCCGCTCACAGGTGACCCATGCACGAAGATCGAACCTATGACGTGATCGTGGTCGGCGGCGGCCCAGCCGGCGCCACCGCGGCCCATGAGCTCGCGCGCCTCGGGCGCGACGTGCTGCTGCTCGACCGTGGCGGGCGCATCAAGCCCTGCGGGGGTGCGATACCGCCGATCCTGATCGAGGAATTCGGCATTCCGGATCACCTGATCCGTGCGCGCGTGCGCTCGGCGCGCATCGTGTCGCCGAGCGATCGGCAGGTCGACATGCCCATCGATGGCGACGGTTATGTCGGCATGGTCGATCGCGAGGACTTCGACGAATGGCTGCGCGTGCGCGCAGCCGATGCCGGCGCCGAACGCGTGACCGCGTCCTTCCGCCGGCTGTCGCGCGCCGACGACGGCACCGCGGTCGTGCACCTGCGCACCCGGGAGGGCGTCGAACTCGCCGCGCGTGCGCGCGCCGTCCTCGGCGCCGACGGGGCGCGCTCGGAGGTTGCGCGCCAGTCCGTGCCGGGCGCCGACCGTATCCCCTATGTCGCCGCCTACCATGAAATCGTGCGCTCGCCCGAGCCCGGCAGCGGTGCGCGGTTCGATGCGAAGCGCTGCGACGTGTACTACCGCGGTGAACTCTCGCCGGATTTCTACGCTTGGGTGTTTCCGCACGGCGATACGACCAGTGTAGGCGTCGGATCGGCATGCAAGGGATTTTCGCTGCGCGGCGCGGTGTCGCAGCTGCGCGCCGACGCAGGCCTGGCCGGTGTCGACACGGTGCGGCGCGAGGGCGCGCCGATCCCGCTGCGTCCGCTGAAGCGCTGGGACAACCGCCGCGACGTGCTCGTCGTCGGCGACGCGGCCGGCATCGTCGCACCGGCGTCGGGGGAGGGCATCTACTACGCGATGCTCGGCGGCCGGCTCGGCGGCGAGGCGGTCGAGCGCTTCCTGGTCACCGGTGACGCGCGCGAACTCGCGCAGGCGCGCCGGCGTTTCATGCGCGCCCATGGCAAGGTGTTCTGGGTGCTCGGCATCATGCAGCGCTTCTGGTATTCGAGCGACAAGCGGCGCGAGCGCTTCGTCACGATGTGCGCCGACCCGGATGTGCAGCACCTGACCTGGCAGGCCTACATGCACAAGCGCCTGGTGCGCGCGAAGCCGGTCGCGCACGCGCGGATCTTCTTCAAGGACCTCGGACACCTGCTCGGCCTGGGTCGGGCCTGAACGCCGGGCGCGGCGCCGGCGGCCCCCGATGATCACCCGGCGATGAGTGAGCTGCTGCCTGAACCGCGGACGCTGGCCGCGATCGCGATCGCCGTGATCTGCATCGAACTGCTGGTCGTCATCGTCGTCGCGCTGCGCGGGCGGCTCGCGCTCGACGCGGTGTCGCTGGTCTGCAACCTCGTCGCCGGACTGAGCCTGCTGCTGGCGATGTACGCGGCCCTGTCGGGTGCCGGCGCGGCGTGGGTCGCGGTTGGGCTCGGCCTTGCGCTGGTCGCCCACGTCGGCGACATCGGGCGGCGCCTGCGACCGCCGGCGTCGGCGGTCGCGACAGCGCGCGGCGGTCTCCGATGACGACCCTCCACGACCGGGAACACCCGCTGCGCAGGCAGGTCGCCGCGGAACTGCACGCGCGGCCGTTCGAGAGCGTGCGCGCCCCGCTGCTCGTCTCCCACCTTGCATTGCTCGGTGACGATGCCGGCGCCGACCGCCACCACGTCGCGGCGCTGTGCGAGGCACTCGAGCAGCGCACCCCGCGCGATGACGCGACGCTGCACAGCGTGGACCTTGGCGCGTTCCGGCTGCGCTGGGAGCGCCACACCGAGTTCTCGAGCTACACGTTCTTCGTACGCGACTTCGACGCGCCCGCGCTGCGCCCGTTCGGTCAGCAGGCGCTGTCACGCGTACCCGAGGACTGGCGCGCGGCGCTGCCCGGTGAGCTGATCGCCGCGGTGCACCTGGTGCTCGAGGCGACGACGACGCCGGAGCGCCAGCCCGACGAGGTCATGGAACTGTTCCGTACCGAGAACGTCGCCGGTTCGCTGGTCGCCGATGGCGGCGCCCGCGTGTTCACCGACTTCCGCCTGCACGGCGACGGGTTCGGGCGCATCCTCGTCCAGGACCTGGGCCTGCCGGCGCCGCGCACCGGCCGGCTCGTGCAGCGGCTGCTCGAGATCGAGACCTACCGGCTGCTGGCACTGCTCGCGTTCCCGGTCGCGCGTTCCGCCACCAGCGAGCTCGGTCAGCTGGAGCAACGGCTGCACGAGCTCACCGCGCGGATGGCCGACCACGGTGACGTCGAGAACGCCCGCACGCTGCTGGCCGAAATCTCCGGACTGTCGGCCGATCTCGCGCGCAGCAGCACGGGGTCTGATTACCGGCTGAGCGCCGCACGCGCCTACCACGAGCTGGTTCGCCACCGGATAGACAACCTGCGCGAGCAGCGCCTGCGCAACCTGCAGACGATCGGCGAGTTCATGGAGCGGCGCTTCGAGCCGGCGATGAAAACCTGCCACTCGGCGGCCGATCGGCAGGAGGCGCTGTCGCGCCGATTGTCGCGCGCCGCCGACCTGCTGAGTACCCGCGTCGACGTCGCGCTGGAGGCGCAAAACCGCGACCTGCTGGCGTCGATGAACCGGCGCACCGGTGCACAGCTGCGGCTGCAGCAGACCGTCGAGGGCCTGTCGGTGGTCGTGCTCGGCTACTACAGCACCGGGCTGATCGCCTACATGCTCCGCGGGCTCGAGGCTGCAGGCTTCAGGTTCAACGTCGAGATTACGCTCGGCATACTCGCGCCGCTGGTCGTGGTGTCAGTGTGGCTGCTTGTGCGCACGATCAGGCGCCGGATCATGGCGCGCCTCGATGCCGATGCTGAACCGTAGCCGACCCGCGGAGCGGTCGGGAAAGAGCAATGATTCTCGTTTAACCTGCTGATCCGAGCAGGTTTTTTTCGCCTCGAGCGCAACAAAACCACCTGGAACGGGTCTAGAATCGGTGTCCCCCACCACAGGAATCATTGCGATGAAGCAAGCAGAACATGACCAGGGAAGGCGCCGCTTCCTGCGGCTCGCGGGTATCAGTGTTGCCGTCGTGCCGGTCGCCGGCGCGGCGCTGCGCAGCGCACCCGCCGCGGCCGACCAGCCACGGCTGTCCGAGGACGACCCCACCGCACAGGCACTCGGCTACGTGCACGATGCCGCCGATGTCGACAGTGACCGTTACCCGCGGTTCGAAGAGGGTCAGCTGTGCTCGAACTGCAACCTGATCACCGGCGACAAGGATGCCGAGTGGGTCGGGTGCGGGATCTTCCCCGGCAAGCTCGTCAATGCCAACGGCTGGTGCAGCGCCTGGGTACCGAAGCGCTGACCTGCGCCTGCTAGCGGCGGCGGTCGTTGCACAGCAGCGTCGCCGCCTCGTCCACCTCGAGTTCGTGCCCCGACGGCAGCGCGCCGTGCGGGTCATGCAGCCACGCACCCATGTCGTCTATCGTCTCTGATGCGCGCGAGTCGCGCGTCAGCAGGTGCCAGCCGCCCGGGTAATACGCGAAGCGCCGCGCGCCGCGTCCGTCGGCCGGCCACGCTTCCAGCATGCCGCAGATCGCCGCCGGGGGCACGACCTCGTCCTCGCCGCCATACAGCGTCAGCAGCGGAGAGGGCAGGTCAGGCACGGTGGCCATCGCCGAATCCATCAGCCGGGTGACGCCTTCCAGTGCGTCGAGCCGCGTGCGGCGGATCACCAGCGGATGGGTGTCCCAGTACGCCATCACCTCGGGGTCGTCGGTCGGCCGTATATCGATCCATTCGCGGTCGAGGCGTATACCCGGCACCGTCCTGATGCCCAGCCACAGCGCAGCGCGCTGATACCACGGCTGGCGGTCGCGCGCCCAGACCGCCGGCGCGAGCAGGATGCCCCCGGCAAGCCGTGACCCCGGCGCGTCGTCGAGCACATGCATCGCCACCGCGGCACCCATGCTCTCGCCGACGAGGTACAGCGGTGTGTCCGGGTATCGTCGATCCAGCAGTTCGAGGACCGTGAGCGCATCGTCGACGAGGCGTTCGCGGCCCGCCCAGATGCCGCGCTGGCGGGTCGCGCCGAAGCCGCGCTGGTCGTAAGCGTAGACGGCCGTGGCATCGGCCGTCAGCGCATCGGCGAGTGACTCGAAGGCGCCGCTGAAGTCGTTGAACCCGTGCAGCGCGAGCACGACGCGCGCCGGTTCGCCTTCCGGGTACCAGTAGGTCAGCGGCAGGCGCGCACCGTCGGCGGTGATGACGCGGTTCGCGGTCAGTTCGGGCGCGCCGCCGGACTCGCCGACCTCCTGCACCTGCATGCGCGCGCATGCCGACAGCACGAGCAGTGCGCCCAGGATCACGATGGGGGTGCGTGGCATGGCATCATCATAAGGGCACGCGCGCCGCGGCGTGTGCCTGGTTCGAACCGAGGAGTCCCTTGATGCCGCCGTTCTCACGCCTCATCCTGGTGCTGGCCCCCTTGCTGCTCTGCGCCCCTTCGCTCGCCGATGACACGCCATGGACCGTCGTCGTGCACGGTGGCGCAGGCTCGCTGGCGCCCGGCACCTTCGACGACGATGACGAAGCCGGCATGCGCGACGACATCGGCCGGTCGCTGGAGCTCGCCGCAGAGATCCTCGAGCGCGGCGGCAGCAGCCTCGATGCGGTGACCGCCGCGGTGCGCCACCTCGAGGACTCGCCGCACTTCAACGCCGGCCGCGGTTCGGTGTTTACCGCCGACGCCCGCCACGAGCTCGACGCGTCGATCATGGTCGGCGACACCCGTGCCGCCGGCGCCATCGCCGGTGTGACCGGTGTGCGCCACCCGATCCTCGCCGCTCGGGCCGTGATGGAGCGCTCGCCACACGTGATGTTCGCCGGCGCCGGGGCCGAGGCCTTCGCGCGCGAGCAGGGGCTCGAGTTCATGCCCGCGGAGTGGTTCCACACCGAGCGGCGGCGCCACGCCCTCGACGCCGCGCGCGAACGCGCGCACGAGGACAACTCGGGCACCGTCGGCGCGGTCGCGATCGACCGTTCAGGCGTACTCGCCGCCGCGACGTCCACCGGCGGCATGACCAACAAGACGCCGGGGCGCATCGGCGACTCGCCGGTGATCGGCGCCGGCACCTGGGCCGACGCGCACTGCGCGGTGTCGGCGACCGGCTGGGGCGAGTACTACATCCGCGCCGCGGCCGCCCACGACATCTGCGCGCGGGCGCGCTACCAGGGCATTAGCGTCGATGAGGCCGCAACGCGCGTGGTCATGGAAGAGATCCCCGCACTCGGCGGCGACGGCGGCGTGATCGCGCTCGACGCCGAGGGGCGCATCAGCATGCCGTTCGACACCGAGGGCATGGCGCGCGGCTACGTGCGCGAGGGTGAGGCCGTGCGCGTGCTGCTCTACGCCGAAGAGCACGGGGAATAAGGGCGGTGGCGCTGGCGCCCGACGGCCTGGAGCTGATCCACGAGGGGCATGTACGCCCCGAGTGGATCGACTACAACGGCCACATGAATGTCGCGTATTTCGTGCTCGCGTTCGACCATGCCGTCGACCAGCTGTGGGCGAGACTGGGTTTCGACGACGCGTACCGCGAGCGCACCGGCTGCTCGACCTTCGCCGTCGAGTCGCACGTCACCTACCAGCGCGAGCTGCGCGAGGGCGAGCGCATGCAGTTCTCGCTGCAGCTCCTCGGCTACGACGACAAGCGCGTGCACCAGTTCTACCGCATGTTCCATGCCGACAGCGGCGAGCTGGCCGCCACCACCGAGTGGATGAGCCTGCACGTGAGTCTGGATACGCGGCGCGTGGTCCCGATGGGTGAGACGCCGCTGGGCGTACTGAAACGCCTTTTCGAGGCGCACCGGGTGCACCCGTGGCCGGGAGAGGCCGGGCGGCGGATCAGGCTGCCGAAGTATTCGGCCGCGCCGCAGGCCGGGGGTGCGCAGGGCTGAAGAGGGTGCGCGGGCCGGCTTCGGCCCGCGCCGGCCATCACCAGCAGTCGTTCTCGTCGGTCTCGATGTTGCCCTGCGAACCGCGGCGGCCGCGGCTGTCGAGCATCAGCGTCGCGCAGCGCGTGTCGCCGGCCTGCGCATTCTGGGGTACGGCCTGCAGCGTGAACGCGGTCTGCGACAGCGCGCCGTCGGCAATCGACACGCGGTAGAAAGCCTCCGGCGAATCGATGCCGCCGCCGGCGAGCTGTCCCGCAAGCGGGCAGCTGCCGCCCACGTCCAGATAGCTGTTGGCTCGCGTGAAGCAGCGCTCGAGACGCTGCGCGGTGTCCATCAGCGCCGCCTTGCCGTCGGCGCGGCGGGTTTTCTCGATCTGGCTCTGGTAGGCCGGGTAGGCGATCGCCGCGAGCATGCCGACGATCACCACGACGATCATCAGTTCCATCAGCGTGACGCCGCGCTGCAGATGCATGCTTCGCCGGTTGTGCCGCAGAGTGGGTTGCATGTGATGTCTCCGCTTCATCGCAGCTGGCGCCAGGAACCGCGCGC
>PWYM01000043.1 GCA_003567855.1 Gammaproteobacteria bacterium
GTGGTCGACGGGCTCGTCGGCCCGCGGACGATGATCATCATGCAACGCGAGCTCGGCGACAGCGACATGCCGCGCCTGGTCGAGGAGTCCTGACATGTCCTTCATCCTCGACGCGCTGAAGAAGTCGGAGAACGAGCGCCGGCGCAAGGAACAGCCCGACTTCACCGACCTGCCGCGCGCGACCCCGGCAGTCGGCACACCGGCGTGGGCGCTGCTCGCGCTCGGTGCACTGACTTCGCTGGTCATCGTGCTCGGCATCGCGTGGTGGCAGAGCGGCGCCAGCCTGCAACTGGAGTTCGTGGCCGGCAACGACACCGGCACGCGCTCCGAGCGCGCCGGCGCGCGCAACGGCGATGACTCGCGCACCCGCACGACGCCGACCGACGACGAGGTCGAGGTTGCAGCCGCGCTGCCCGCCGACCGCAGCGTAAGACCACTCGGCAGCGAGGCGCGTACACCGCAGACCGGGAGCGAATCCGCCCCTGCACCTGAGCGCAGCACTGCGCCCGCCGAACCCCCGGTGTCGGCCGCCGCGCCCGAGCCGGCCCCCGCTCCACAGGATGCGCCGCGCGCCGCAGACCAGGACCTGCCCTCAGCCGACGACCTGATCGCCGACGGCGAACTCGGCGTCGGCGAGCTGCACATGGACCTGCACGTCTACAGCAGCAGCGCGAGCCGGCGCTTCGTGATCGTCAACGGCCAGCGGCTGCGCGAGGGCGAGGCGATGAACGACGGCACCGTAGTCGCCGAGATCCTGCCCGACGGCGTGATCATGCGTCACCGCGGCACGCGTTTCGTACTCTCGAGGGATTGACTGCATGGATGCCTCGGCCCGCATGGAACGCGGCCCCATCGCCTACCTCGACGGCACGCGCCTTACGCGCGCGCTGCGCGCCGGCATCGCGCGGCTGCTCGACGGCCAGGAACACCTCAACAGCATCAACGTGTTTCCGGTCGCCGACAGCGACACCGGCACCAACATGGCGCTGACGATGCAGTCGGTACTGGTCGCGCTCGACGCGCACGACGACCGCCACGCCGGACGCACGCTGACGACGGTCGCCGACGCCGCGCTCAACGGCGCGCGCGGCAACTCCGGCGCGATCCTCGCGCAGTTCTTCCAGGGCCTCTCGGATGCGAGCGTGGACCTGCCGCGGCTCGCGCCGGCCGACTTCGGTGACGCCGTCGAACACGGCGCCCGCGCCGCGCGCGAGGCGCTCGCCGAACCGCGCGACGGCACCGTACTGTCGGTGCTCGCCGATTTCGCGAACGAGGTCAGCCAGCGCGCGCGTGACGGCGTACACGACTTCCGCATGCTGCTCACCGGGGGGCTGGAGCGCGCACGCGCCTCGCTCACCGACACACCGAACCGCCTCGAGGTGCTGCGCCGCGCGAACGTCGTCGACGCCGGCGGCGAGGGCTTCGTGATGCTGCTCGCCGGCATCGACCGCTTCCTGCACAGCGGCTCGCTGCGCGAACCGGTCGCGCCGATGCCGCGCGGGCTCACCGAGCATGCGGTCGAGACCGGCGTCGATGCGGTCAGCGCTGACGGCCACCGCTGGTGCACCGAGTGCATGATCCACGGCGACGACATCGACCGTCGCCGCCTGCGCGAGACGCTGACGGCGATGGGGTCGAGCCTCGTGCTTGCGGGCACGCGCAACCGCTGCAAGGTGCACATCCACGTCGACAGTCCCGATGCCGTGTTCCGTGCCGCGGCCGACTTCGGCGCGGTCAGCGGCGAGAAGGCCGACGACATGCACCGCCAGCACGGCACCGCGCGCCACGACGCCGCCCGCCGCGTCGCGGTGATCACCGACTCCGCCGCCGACATGCCCGAGGACATGATCGAGTCGCTCGACGTACACCTCGTGCCGGTGCGCGTGAACTTCGGCGAGCGCAGCTTCCTCGACAAGGTCAGCATCAACAACCGCGAATTCTTCGAAGAGCTCGCGCGCAACCCGGTGCACCCGACGACGTCGCAGCCGGCGCCGGGTGATTTCCGTCGCCTCTACGAGTTCCTCGCCTCGCACTATGCGCACGTCGTCTCGATCAACCTGACCGCGAAGGTCAGCGGCACGTGGCAGGCCGCGCGCAGCGCCGCCGAGCGCGTGTCCACACCCGAGCGCGTGCACGTCGTCGACTGCCGCAACGTGTCGCTTGGCCAGGGGCTGATCGCGATGCACGCCGCGCGCTGCGCGCAGGACGGTATGGACGTCGACGAAGTGCTCGCCGAGGTCGAACACGTGATCCCGCGCACGCACACCTTCGGGCTGGTGCGCGACCTTTCCTACGCGGTGCGCGGCGGTCGCGTGCCGCGCTCGCGCAAGCTCGTCGCCGACCTGCTCAGGATCACGCCGGTGCTTGCGTGCACGCCCGACGGGCGCGTGACCGCAAACGGCGTGATTCTCGGGCGGCGCCATGCGGTGCGCAAACTCGTCGACTTCGTGCTGCGGCGCATCGACCCGGCGCGCGCGTGGCGCGTCGCCGTCGGCCATGCCGCCGACCCCGACAGCGCCGCGTGGCTCGCCGACGCGTTCCGCGAGCGATTGCCCCGCATCGACGCGCTGTACCAGACCGACATCGGCTCGGCGTTCGGCGTGCACGGCGGGCCCGGCACACTGGTCGTCGCCCTGCAGGAGGCCACTCCGCGTGTCTGAGCACAAGCCGCGCAGCTGGTATCCGGAGACGCTCGCGATCCACGCGGGCCGTCGCCCGGACCCGACCACCGGCGCGGTGATGGCACCGCTGCACCTGTCGACGACGTACCTCCGCGACGGCGCCGCACAGCCGGTCGCCGGTTACAGCTACAGCCGTGACGGCCACCCCAACTCGCATACCGTCGAGGCAACGCTTGCGGCGCTCGATGCCGGCGCCGACGCGTGCGTGTTCTCATCGGGCGTGGCCGCGGCGCAGGCGGTGTTCGAAACGCTGCCGCGCGGCAGCCGCGTCGTCGCGACCGCCGACAGCTACTACGGCACGCGCCGCCAGCTCGACGACCTGGCCGCACGCGGCTGGCTCGAACCCGAGTACGTCGACACCAGCGACACCGACGCGGTCGCGCGCGCCCTGGAACGCCCGACGGCACTGGTGTGGATAGAGACACCGTCTAACCCGATGCTGCGCATCGCCGACCTCGCGGCGATCGCCAAGCTCACCGCGCCACGCGGCACGCGCCTGGCGTGCGACGGCACGCTCGCAACCCCGATCGGCCAGCAGCCGCTCGCGCTCGGCGCCGACCTCGTCGTGCACAGCGCGACCAAGTACCTCGGCGGCCACAGTGACCTGCTGGGCGGTGTCGTCGTCAGCCGCGTCGCCGACGATGCCGCGGCGGCGATCCGCGAGCGGCGCAGCGTCGCCGGCGCGATGCTCGCACCGTTCGACTGCTGGCTGCTCGCGCGCAGTCTCGCGACGCTGCCGTGGCGCGTGCGCGCGCAGTGCGACAGCGCGCTGCGCATCGCGACCGCGCTCGAGGGCCATCCCGCGCTGCGGGCGGTGATCTATCCCGGGCTCGCCGCGCATCCGGGCCATGCGCGCGCGTGCGTGCAGATGCGCACCTTCGGCGCGATGATCTCGCTGCGCGTCGCCGCCGGTCGCACCGCCGCGCTCGCCATGACCGGGCACCTCGAGCTGTTTGCGACCGCGACCAGTCTCGGCGGCGTCGAAAGCCTCGTCGAGCACCGCGCGAGCATCGAGGGGCCGAACACCGCGACCCCCGACGACCTGCTGCGGCTGTCGGTCGGGCTCGAGCATCCCGACGACCTGCTCGCCGACCTGCATGCGGCGCTGGAGGCGGTGGCATGAGCCTGTCACTGTCGTGGCTGTGGATCGCCGCGCTCGCCGGCTTCGGCGTCTGCGGCATCGCGCTGCAGCAGCGCATGGGCTCGCTCGCGGCACTGCTGCGCGAGCAGCGCCCGGACCTGTGGTCGCGTATCGAGACCCGCGGCGGCACCTGGAGCGCACCCGCGCTGCTGCGCTGGCTGATCGGCGGCGACTGGCGCGGCGTGCCCGAGCCGCTGATCCAGGCCTACGCGCAGACCTGCCTGCGGCTGCTGCGGCTGACGCTCGCGTGGCTGGTCGCGCTGGTGGTGACGATCATCCTCTTCGACTGAGCCCGGGAAGCCGCCGTGACGGCAGACGACCACCACCACCGCCCCCGCCACCTGCCGCCCGAGCACGAGTTGGAGGAACGCTTCATCCTCACCGGCGGCCCCGGCGGACAGCACGTGAACCGCACCGAGAGCGGCGTGCAGCTGCGCTTCGACGTGGGCGCATCCGCGACGCTCGCCGACGAGGTCAAGGCGCGGTTGCTGAAGCTCGCGGGCCGGCGCGCCGACCGCGACGGCGTGATTACGATCGAGGCCACGCGTTTCAGGAGCCAGCCGCGCAACCGCGCC
Source organism: Gammaproteobacteria bacterium (assembly GCA_003567855.1). Lineage (GTDB taxonomy): Bacteria > Pseudomonadota > Gammaproteobacteria > Steroidobacterales > PWYM01 > PWYM01. Next base: position 4,398 of record PWYM01000043.1, read on the forward strand.
GATGCGCGCGAGCGGCTCGCTGCGCTGATCGAGCAGGCGTCACGCGCGCCGCGCAAGCGTATTGCGACGCGGCCATCGCGGGCGGCGAAAAAACGGCGTGTCGATGACAAGAAGCACCGTGCAAGGATCAAGGCGCGGCGGGGCACGCCGCCGGCGGAGTGAACCACCGCGGACCATTGCACGAATTGCTCCGCTCGAAGCCCGGGTTCTGCATCCCGTACTCGCCGGGTCTTCTTGCCTGCGGGCCGCAGGCGCCGAGGTTAAGGCTGTACGCGAACGATGGGGTTCTCGTCGATCTTGCTTGCTGCGAAGACTCTCGTGCAGAGGCACGACTCGGAGATTTCGATTGATCGTATGATCGCCTCATGAAAGACGAGTATTTCGCAGGCCGAGCGGCGTCCGGGCGTGACTCCTCGCTGATTCGCTGGTTTAAGGACATGGGGGCCGTGAACGACCGGAATGAGCCGTGCAGGTCACTGCGTCGGCTGCATTCATTGGTTGGAAACCGATTGCTCAAGACGCTCGGCCAGCCAGACCTTGATGATCGATTGGCGCGTTACACCCAAACGACGGGCCTCCTTGTCGAGCGATTCGATCATCCATGTCGGGAAGTCGACGTTGACTCTCCTTTGAGCCTGCAGGGGCCGCCGCGCGTTGGCCAGATCCAAGGCGCCGGTAATGTCCTTGCCGCTGTCGAAGTCGGCATCAAATTTCCTAGCCTTCATAGATCGCCACCTCCTCCGCGCGAGAACGGCGCACTCAGATAATTCGGATACACTCGCGTCGGTAAGTAATGACGGCTGACCAATGCTTCCGGTCAATACGCCTGATTACCAGAAACCGAGGTTCATCAACCGTCAGCGCCGGAACCTCGATCAGATCGGGAGCATTCCAGAGCGCCTGCGCATTGACGAAATCCATACCGTGCTTTTTACGGTTCGCACGGCACTTGCCCTCGTCAAACTCGAACGCTGCCATGGTATAGAAAATGTACCATTACGGTCTTTGGCACAACCGGCAGTCGGACCCAAGCTGGAAGCTTCCGACAACGCTGCGCGTGCGAATCGAGCCATCCAGGGCACGATTGCGCTCACCGGCGTGGGCACCGACACACTTATCCCCGCCGAAAGCTGTCACGCCCCCATTCTGCGCTGCGGCTCGCCCGTCGGCGCCCGGCGCTGGTGCCAAGCCACATGAACAGCGCGCGCACCGGTATCTCAAAGAACCTCTGGCTGACTGTCTCGCAGATACTTGCGACGATCGCGATAACCGCCTCCGTCGCTGGCTGCCTGTCGGATCGGGTCCGGCTTGACCTCGACGGCATAGAGGTCTGCCCGCGCAAGGAGAATGTCCTCACTTATCGGCCCCGCGGCGACGACGGCGGACTGCCGGGCAGCCAGACCGGCTATTCGGCGGTCGTGGTGATCGTTCCACCGGAGGTCATGCGCGCCCGTGTGCCGGGCTTCGCCCCGACCGGGGTTGGTGGCGAGTTCACGCCCAGCACGATACATCTGGCGAACGCGGACAGATCGTTCGAATTTTCGCAACGAACACGCAACCTACTGGAGTTGATCGATACGGATCAAGTTGAGTTCGAGCGTTTTGCCGACACGGACCTGTATCGCGTCAACACGGGCCATGCATCCGGAGCCTTTAGACCGGACAGGTACTGGGACCTCATTACACAGCCGCAACCACCGAAAGGTTTGACGCCCCTCAACCAGTTCCAGTGGATTCGCGCTCAGTGTGCAACGTTTGCCGCACAGCACGAAGCCGCACGGGAGAGCTGTAGGCAAACGTTGATCCATAATGGCCTGCGGGCACGCGTCCGACTCACCGGAGAAAACATCAGGTTGATAAATGAGGTCGAGCAGGCGGCCACCGATCTGATCACCGAGTGGCTTGAGGCACGTCAGCGCTGAGTCGGTCTGCCAGGAGCCTCGGGCGGCGCGTCACGCGGGCGTTGGCGACGATCGCGATGGCCGCCGCAGTCGCGGCCTGCCTGTCAGAGCGCGCCCCGCTCGATCTCGATGGCATCGAGGTCTGCCCACGTAGAGAGGACGTGCTGATTTACCGGCCCCGCGGCGACGACGGCGGACTGCCGGGCAGCCAGACCGGCTACTCGGCGGTCGTGGTGATCGTTCCGCCGGAGACCATGCGCGCCCGTGTGCCCGACTTTGCCCCGACAGGCGTGCATGGCCAGTTCACACCGAGCACGATACATTTGATAAATGCAGACACACCGATCGGGTTCTCTCAGGGTATTCGCAGACTGCTGGACCTGATCGACGCCGATGACGTCCAGTTCGAACCCTATGCCGACACAGGCCTGTATCGGGTCAATACCGCGCACGGATTCGGAGTCGACGAGGTCCCGCCGGAGAGGTTTTGGGCCCTAGTTACACAACCGAGGCGGCCTAAAGATCTGACGCCGGACAACCAGTTCGACTGGATTCGTGCACAGTGTTCTACGGGTCGGGCAGGCCAGGAGCGCTGCAGGCGGACACTGGTCCATGAAGGCCTGCGCGCACGCGTCAGACTCACAGGTGAAAACATAAGGTTGATTCACGAAATCGAACAGGTGGCTACCGACCTGATCACCGAGTGGCGTGAGGCATGTCAGCGCTGAGTCGGTCTGCCTTGATCCGCGCAACGGACCCGATGCTGATCAAGTCACCCTGAAAGCCCCGGGGCGCTATCCGGCTAGCGCGACGCCACCGCACACTCCCGCGACATCAGGGCATCAGGGCATCAGGGCATCATCGATGTCCGGGTATCGGAACAGCTCGCGCCACTCTGGAGGACTCAGCCGCTCCCCTCAGGCCGACTGTCGGCATCAGAAATTGCTCAAGGTTAGCCTTCTGCCCAATCTTCGCGTGCGTGGCGAATGCGGATGATCAGTATTTGTCCGTCTTCTTCGATTCTGTAGATCACCAGATGGGATTGCACGGGATGAATCCCGATCTCGGGTGAGAGTTCCGGTCTCAGGCGCGCTGCATGGGGATGCGTTGCCAGAAAGCGAAAGGTCTTCTCGAGCAGGTCGTGATAGTGGTCCGCCTGCCGGGAGCCGAACTGCTGAACGCCATCCACGTAGATTTCGCCCAGGTCCTCCGCAGCCCTGCGGGTCAGGCGATAAGCCATGACTTCAGGTAGAGAGCTTATTCCGGGCGGCTTTTCGAATGTCCGCCATGGTCATGTCAGCAGCCCCGCTTTCCAGACCTTCGTTGATGAGTTGCTGCAGGTGCGCGATTCTTGCCTGCCGCTCCTGGTCGCGCCGGATCAGATCGCGCACGTAGTCGCTGGAATTGCCGAATCGGCCGGACCGGGCTTGCTGCTCTACCCAGCGCTTCATTTCCTCGGGTAGCGAAACATTCATTGTGCTCATGACGGCTTACGGGATTTTTTCGACCATTCTTGGAGCTTGCCGAATTTGGCAAACCTTGTCAAAAGTGGTGTGACGAATGCAGCTGCGCTGCCCGGCGCATGACCGAGAGGCAGCGACTCCAGCTTGTCCTCGATCAGCGCTGGGGCCATGCCTGCCGGCGCTCCCTGAGCATGCGCTGGCGATACGGCAGAAAGTCGGCCTGGTCGGACAGGTGCCTGCGCACCAGTTCCGCGTAGGCGCGGTCTGAACCGCCCCGGTATTCCGGGAGACTTCATTCCTTGAGAGGATGGAGTCATGAACAAGTCAGTGAAGTATTCGCCGGAGGTTCGGGAACGGGCTGTTCGGCTGGTGTTTGAGCACCAGGGGGAGTACGAGTCGCAGTGGGCGGCGATCGGCTCGATTGCAGGCAAGATCGGTTGTACTCCGGAGACCTTGCGCAAGTGAGTCCGCCAGGCAGAGCGAGACCTGGGCAAGCGAGCTGGGCTGTCGAGCTCGGAGCGTGATCGGTTGAAGGCGCTGGAGCAGGAGAACCGGGAGCTCAAGCGGGCGAACGAGATTCTGCGCAAGGCGTCGGCTTTTTTCGCCCAGGCGGAGCTCGACCGCCGACCGAAGTGATGGTGGCCTTCATCGATGCGCATCGAGACGAGTACGGGGTCGAGCCGATCTGCAGAGAGCTGCCGATCGCCCCGTCGCAGTACTACGACTACCGCGCCCGGGGGCGTGAGCCCGCGCGGGTTCCAGCTCGGCGGCGTCGGGATATCGATCTGCTCGTCCAGATCCGCCGGGTGCACGAGGAGAACTTTCGTGTCTACGGGGCGCGCAAGGTCTGGCGAGCGCTCAACCGCGAGGGCATTTCGGTCGCCCGTTGTACGGTGGAGCGGCTGATGCGCACGGCGGGGATACGGGGAGTGGTCAGGGGCAAGCGCTGGCGAACGACCGTTGCGGATCCGGCAGCGCAGCGGCCTCTCGACCGGGTCAATCGCCAGTTCGTGGCCACTCGCCCGAACCAGCTGTGGGTGGCGGACTTCACCTACGTCGCCACCTGGGGCGGGTTCGTGTACGTGGCCTTCGTGATCGATGTCTTTGCCCGGCGCATTATCGGCTGGCGGGTCTCCCGCTCGATGTCCACCGCGCTGGTGCTCGACGCCCTGGAGCAGGCGCTCTGGGCAAGAGCCAGTGCCCGGGGAGTGATCCATCACAGCGACCGCGGCAGCCAATACCTGTCCATTCGCTACACCGAGCGACTCGCGGAGGTCGGTGCCGAACCCTCCGTCGGCAGCACTGGCGATTCGTATGACAACGCCTTGGCCGAGACCATCATCGGGTTGTTCAAGACCGAGGTGATCCACCACCGGGGCCCTTGGCGCAGCATTGATGCCGTCGAATATGCGACGCTCGAATGGGTCGACTGGTTCAACAATCGCAGGCTGCTCGAATCGATCGGCAACGTGCCGCCGGCGGAGTTGGAGATGGCGTACTATCGCCAGTACGAAGGGTCGGCCAAGGTGGCCTGACTCAATCAAAACGGTCTCCTGAAAAACCGGGGCGGTTCA
>PWYM01000067.1 GCA_003567855.1 Gammaproteobacteria bacterium
CGGCTACCTCAACGACATCCGCGGCCAGCACGTCAGCGCCGCCGACGTGGTCGCCGCGATCACGTCCGCGGCCGGCGGTACGGTGGCCGAGGGTAACGTCGGCGCCGGTACCGGGACGCGCAGTTTCGGCTTCAAGTCGGGCATCGGTACGGCATCGCGAATGGCCGACCCGATCGCCGACAGCCGTTACACCGTCGGCGTGCTGGTGCAGTCGAATTTCGGCAGCGAGCTGCAGTTTGCCGGCCTGCCGGTCAATCGGCTGCTGGCGCAGGAGCGCACCGCGCAGGCCGGCCACGGGCCCGACGACGAGGACGGGTCGATCATGATCATCATCGCGACCGACGCCCCGCTAGACGCACGCAACCTGCGACGCATGGCCCGGCGTGCGTTCAGCGGCATGGCGCGCACGACCGCGTTCATGTCGAATTTTTCGGGCGATTTCGCGATTGCGTTTTCGACCGCGTATACGATTCCGCCCGACGGCCTGCACATGCTCGACCCGGCGCCCGCGCTGATCGACAACAGTGAAATGAACACGCTGTTCCGGGCGGTCGAGGAAGCCACGCAGGAGGCGATCTACAACGCGCTGCTCATGGCCGAGTCGATGTCGGGGCGCGACGGCCATCACCTGGAGGCGATTCCGCGTGCGAAGCTCCGGGAACTGCTGATGCACCACCGCCTTGCAGACGCCGCCGACTGACGCGCACGACCGGCTGCATTGCGGCAGCACCTGCCGCACGACATGGCACACGGTCACCACGATGAAGACGCCGGCGCGCCCCGGGGCGGCAGGCCCCGGGGCGCACGAACGACCCTTCAGTCGGGGCCCGGTTCAGCAGCGACCCTGCCGTGCCAGACCCGGCGGACATCGCGGGGGACCGGGGGCCCGGTAACGATATGACCGCGGCGCATGATGATGGCGGTAAACCCGGTGATGGTGATGACGATAATGCCGGCGCGGCGCCGCTCGACGATGATCGTAGCCGTAGTAGTGGTAATGGCGAGTCACGTGATGCTGACGGTACACCGGCGAGCGGTAATGCGGGCGGTGATGCACCGCGTGGCGCTCGGTGGCGATGCTGGTGCCCAGCGCGCCGCCGAGTGCACTGCCGAGAATCGCGCCGTCGCGGCCCCCGTAGTGCGCACCGAAATAGCCACCCAGCGCGCCGCCAAGCGCACCGCCCACCAGCGCCCGTTCGCTGAGACGGTGATCGGCGAACGCGGCGGCCGGCAGCAGCAGCGCTACGCCCAGTGCTGTGCCCAGGATCACGGGCAGGGTTCGGGTATGCATCGGCTATCTCCTCTGGTGCCTGTGCGCCACCAGAGTGCAGCCGCGGGGGTGAACGCCGCCTGAACGCCGGCGTGCCGGTCGCTCAGTTGCGACAGCCCGTGAGGTTGATCTGCTGCCCGGGCCGGATCAGGAAACGCGGCGCGCTGATGCTGTTCTCGCGGGCGATCGCCTGCACGCTTGGGCAACCATTGCGGCGCGCGATCGTCGACAGCGTATCCCCCGAACGCACCGTGTAGATCCGGCTGGGCGGTCGCCGGTCGTCGCGCGAATCATGCAGGACACTGGCCAGCCCGGTACGCCCCTGCCCGGCGCACTCGGCTTCGAACACCGGCACCAGCGGCGCCGGCAGCGCGATTTCCGTGCCTACCGGCAGGCGTTCGAAAGGCTCTTGGCGCGCGTTGAGGTTGCGCAACGTGCGGAACCAGCCCGCCCGACTCTGCGCCTGGCCGAGACAGATCGCGAGTTCACCGAGCGTCTGTGACTCCGTGAGCTGAACCGTGGTGGGCTCGGTGTCGACGTGCGGGAATTCCACACCATAGTCTTCCGGGTGCAGGAACAGCCACGCGGCGGCGAGCACGTAGGGCACGTAGTCCTGCGTTTCGCGGGGCAGCTGGGCACGGATGTCGGGGCTCCAGAACGAAGGCTCTCGCGCACCCCGCACGAGGCGCAGCACCCTGCCTTCACCGCCGTTGTACGCGGCGAGCGCGAGCTCGAGGTTGTTGTTGAGCTGGTCGAAGCGCTCGTTCAGATAGGCGATGTTCGCGCGCGTCGACAGCGTCGGGTCGAAACGCTGGTCGAAGCCATCGCTGCGGGTCAGTCCGAAGCGGCGACCGGTGTGCGCCATGAACTGCAGCGGGCCGGCCGCGCCGGCGCGTGACACCGCGTGCACCCGGCCGCCCGACTCCTTGGCAAGAATACCGAACAGCAGCGCCTCGGGCAGCCCTGCGGACTCGTATTCCGGCCACATCAGGTGGCGCATGTACTGGTAGTTTTCCCATGCGTCGATCAGCAGGGGACGCATCCACGTCAACCAGTCGTGCAGCGCGGCATTCACCGGGCCGTTGAGCTCGATGACGTCGCGCAGCTCCTCTCCGTTCAGCAGGTTCAGCGAGCGCGAGGCCGCCGGCACATCGCGCAGAAGCGGCGAGCCCTGGCCGCCCCCGTTTTCGCTGACCGGAAGCTTCTCGACTTCGACGAAGTCTTCGGCCGCGCCGGTGAGGACTTCGCTGCGCAGCGTCAGCAGGTTCGAATACGCGGCCATGAAACGCTGCGGTTCACACCCGTGGAGCTCGGCGCAATCGCTGCCGGCGGCGGCCAGCAGCGCCGCGGCGCGGTCGAGGCGCTCGCGACCGGTATCGGGTTCACCCGCCCGCAGGGCCTCGAGGCCGTCCTCGTAGTCACGCACGCTGTAATCTATGGCCTCGTAGAGCGCATTGACGGCGGCTTCATCGACCGGCGGTGGCTCCGGGGGGGTTGAGGCGCACGCGGCGAGCGCGGTCGCGGCGAGCACGGGCAGCACTTTTTTCATGGGGCGCACGACGATTGGGTCGGTTTGCGCTCAAGATTACCCGAGCCTCCGGTCGCCCACAACGACGCAGTCGACGGCGTTCACATGACGCACAGCCAGGGTCAGGTATGCTCGCAGCCGATGGACGAAACCGCAACGGAACTGCGCAAGGTGCTGGTGCTCAACCCCAAGGGCGGCTCGGGCAAGACCACGCTCGCGACCAATCTGGCCGCCTGGTATGCGCTCGAAGGCCTGCAACCGGCATTGCTGGACCTCGACCCGCAGGGTTCCAGCCTGCGCTGGCTCGGCAAGCGCACCGGGGAGCAACCGGGCGTGCATGCCCTCAAGGGCTTCGAGCTGCCCTCCAACGTGACCCGCAGTTTCGCGCTGCGCCCGCCACCCGGCACGCACCGGCTCATCGTCGACACGCCGGCCGGTCTGCCCCGGGAACAGCTCCGCGAGGTGACCCGCGATGCGGGACGCATCCTGATCCCGGTCCTGCCCTCCGACATCGACATCCACGCGGTCACCCGCTGCATCGCTGACCTGCTGCTGGTCGCACGCGTACCCCGCGATTCGGGGCGCATCGGCATCGTCGCCAACCGCGTCAAGGCCAACACGCTGGTGTACCGGGCGCTGATGCGTTTTCTCGCGACGCTGGAGATCCCGGTCGTCGGCGTGCTGCGCGATACACAGAACTACGTGCGCGCCTTCGAGCAGGGCTGCGGCATACACGAGCTTCGCGGCGGCACCCAGGCTCGCGACGTCGAGCACTGGGAGAGCATCGTCTGGTGGGTCGAGACCGGCGAGGTCGCCGCACTCGACCTCGGGTGAACCCCGCGCCTGCGCCTCGTGAACCCCTTATCGGGGCGGCGACGGATCGCGGTGCGGTTCGATGGTCCGCCGGTACGCCGGTTCCCCGTCGGCGAACGGAAAGCGGCGGATCATCGAGGACGCATCGTACTGACCATCCCAGTGCGCGGCATCGAGTGCTTCGGGGGCCTCGCCGTCCTCGACCCACGCTTCCATCACGCTGATCCAGTCGATCGCGAACGCACCGTCGCCGCCGATGCAGTGATCCATACCCGGCACCATGTAAAGGCGGGAAAACGCTTCGGCCGCGGCTTCCCCGCCCATCGCGCGCGCCACGCTCGCGTGGTAGTCGATGCTGTTCTGCGGCGCAATGATCGGATCCGCCCAGCCCTGGTAGAGCAGCAGGTGCCCGCCCGCGTCGCGAAATGCGCGCAGGTCGGGATTTGACGCCGAGTACAGCGACTCGCCTTCGCGCAGGCGGCGATGGTCCCCGTCTTCGAAGTCGAAGTCGCGGTAGTCCCAGTCGGGCCCCCAGTCGGTGACCATGTAGCGCATCGAGTCGATGCCCGAACGGCCGGCGACCCGCGGGTCTTCCGGGTCGTCGGGCGGCATGAAACGCGCCCAGCCGTGCTCGGAGCCGGGGTAAAGGCCGGCCCCGGGATACAGCGGTTTACCGTCGGCGTCGTGCGGCCCCGCGTAGACGCGCGCGGCGGCTTCAGCCTGCGCCGGCGTGAGGCAGTCGCTGCGCCGGTCGCCCTGGCAGACCAGCGCGTGCGGATCGGGACGCACCGCCGCAGGGTCTTCGATCACGCCGTCGACCAGCACACCGGCAGCGTCGGCAGCCGCGAGCGCGGCCTCGTGGAGCAGCTCGAGCTCGGACGCACCGAGCACCCGACGACCGTCCTCGTCGCTGAGATGCTGCAGGTTCCAGATGAAGTCGAGCGAGGTCCCGGCCTGGCTGACCACGGGGGCACCGACGATGATCCCGTCGAAATGCCACGGGAAGCGCTGCGCGAGGATCAGCCCCTGCCGTCCGCCGGTCGAACAGCCCATGAAGTATGACCGGCGCGGCTCGCGCCCGTAAAACGCCTCGGTGATCGCCTTGCCGGCGACCGTGGTGCGATGCGTGGCGCGATACGCAAAATTCACCTTGGCCTCGAGATTGCGCCATGCCCACAGGCCGTCACCACCGCCGGCACGATGGCCCATGTCGGACACCACGCACGCATAGCCCTTCTCGAGCGGGTAATTGCACTCGTCAGCCCACGGCGTGCCGGGCCCGATGCCACAGTGGCCGGTGCAGCCGGCGTAGAAGAACCCGCCGTTCCAGTCGTCGGCCGGCAGACGCAGTTCAATGCCGATATTCGGATGCACGTAACCACGCAGGCGGCAGTAGGCGGGCACCGGATCCGTGGCCGCCACGGTCTCGGCCTCCAGCAGCTGCGCGGGCGCGTCGGCGATCCCCGAGAAATCGTGGTGTATCCAGTCCTCGCACGACTGGCCGTGCGCCAGCAGCGGCGCGATGACCAGCAGTACGCCCGACAGCATGCTCCAGCGCCGCAAGGCGCGGTGAAAATCGTTCATTTCGCATTCCCCCGTTGGTCAACGCATTCTCGTACAACCCGGAACGGCCGCCAAGCGTCGCCCGCCGACCCGCGGTGACAACGGACGCCCGGCTTGCATGCCAGCGCTTCTGCGAGTGAAATGGCCCACGGCATCCGGATTCCATAGGGAGGTGGAGCATGGCCGCACCGGCCCCCGCGCTTGCGAGCCGTGCCGAAGCCATCGCGGACTGAGAAATATGGCCTTCGAATCCGAATCCCACGCGCGCGCCTACTGGCGCGACAACCTCCGGCTGATGCTGATCCTGCTCGCAATCTGGGCGGGCGTCTCATACGGCTGCGCGATCCTGCTGGTCGACGTGCTGAACAGGTTTTCGGTGTTCGGCTTCAAGCTCGGCTTCTGGTTCGCCCACCAGGGGTCGATCCTGACATTCATCGTGCTGATCTTCGTCTACGCGTGGCGGATGAACCGCCTCGATCGCGAGTACGGCGTGGACGAGGCCTGAGCGGTGTCGGTACAGGCGCTCACCTTCATAATCGTCGGGCTGAGCTTCGCGCTCTACATCGGCATCGCGATCTGGTCTCGCGCGGGCTCCACCAACGACTTCTACGTCGCCGCCGGGGGCGTGCACCCGGTGGCCAACGGCATGGCGACTGCGGCCGACTGGATGTCGGCGGCATCGTTCATTTCCATGGCCGGACTGATCGCCTTCATGGGCTACGACGGCACGGTCTACCTGATGGGCTGGACCGGCGGCTTCGTGCTGCTCGCTCTGTGCCTGGCCCCATACCTGCGCAAGTTCGGCAAGTTCACGGTGCCCGACTTCATCGGCGACCGCTACTACTCGCAGACTGCGCGCACCGTGGCCGTGCTGTGCGCGATCATCGTGTCGTTCGTCTACATCGCCGGCCAGATGCGCGGCGTGGGCGTGGTGTTCAGCCGGTTCCTCGAGGTCGACATCGCCACCGGCGTCGTCATCGGCATGGCGATCGTGTTTTTCTACACGCTGCTGGGCGGGATGAAGGGCATCACGTACACGCAGGTGGCCCAGTACTGTGTGCTGGTATTCGCCTACACGGTGCCCGCAGTCTTTGTCTCCATGCAGATGACGGGGCAGTTCCTGCCGCAGCTCGGGCTCGGGTCCACCGTCGCTGACGGCTCGGGCGAATACCTGCTGGAACGCCTCGACGGACTGTCGGTTGAACTCGGTTTCCACCAGTACACCGAAGGCCTCCGCGACAGGCTCGACGTCATCGCAATCACGCTTGCGCTGATGGTCGGCACCGCGGGGCTGCCGCACGTCATCATCCGGTTCTTCACCGTGCCGAAGGTGCGCGACGCGCGGCGCTCGGCCGGCTGGGCGCTGCTGTTCATCGCCGTGGTCTACACCACGGCGCCGGCGATCGCCGCGTTCTCCAAGGTCAACATTTTCGAAACGCTCAACGGCCCGGAACTCCAGGGCGTGCCCGTCGAGGAGGCACCGTCGTGGGTGCGCAGCTGGGAGCGCACCGGGCTGATCGAATGGGAAGACCACAACGAGGACGGGCGGCTGTTCTTCTCCAACGACGAACGCAACGAGATGCACGTCGACCGTGACATCATCGTGCTCGCGAGCCCCGAGATGGCCGGATTGCCGAACTGGGTGATCGCGCTGCTCGCTGCCGGCGGCGTTGCCGCGGCGCTGTCCACGTCGGCCGGCCTGCTGCTGGTGATCTCGTCGGCGGTTTCCCACGACCTGCTGAAACGCAACCTGATGCCTGGCATCACCGACCGCAGGGAACTGCTGTATGCGCGCATCGCCGCGGGCGCCGCGGTCGGTATCGCCGGGTATTTCGGCATCAATCCACCGGGCTTCGTCGCCGAGGTCGTCGCTTTCGCGTTCGGTCTCGCCGCGGCGAGTTTTTTCCCGGCGATACTGATGGGCATCTTCTACAAGCGCATGAACAGCGCGGGTGCGGTCTCCGGCATGCTCGCGGGTATCGTGTTCACGCTCAGCTACATCGTGTATTTCAAGTTCATCAATCCCGACGCGAGCACACCCGACAACTGGCTGCTTGGCATTTCGCCCGAGGGGATAGGCACCGTAGGCATGTTGCTGAATTTCGCCGTCGCGCTGACGGTGCTTCGCTTCACACCCGACGCGCCGCCCGAAGTGCAGCAGATGGTCGAATCAATCCGCTACCCGCGCGGTGCCGGCGCGGCCAGCGACCACTGACCGCGCGATGAGCCCGGCTCCGGCCGACATGGTCGAGTTCCTCAGGGCGCAGCCGCCCTTCGACGCCTTGCCCGACGCGGTGCTCGAGTCAGCAGCAGGGTCGCTGTACAGCCTTTATGTCAGCGCCGCGAACGTCCACGAACTGCTCGATGATACACCGCCGGCGCTGTACGTGGTCAGAAGCGCGGTGCTCGACATCGAGCCCGGCGCCTCGCTACCGGCGCAGCGGCTGGAATCCGGAGACCTGTTTGGCCATGACCGCCTGCGCCATCCTGCGCGTGATCCCGTCGTGCCCACGGTGGTGCGCGACGGCATCGTCTACCGGCTCGATGCCGCGCGCTTCGAAACGCTGTGCGAGCGGTATCCGGAGTTCGCCCGATACTTTGGCGAGGTAATCGAGGGCGGCATGCTCCGCGAGCGCGAATCGCGCGGACCGGATGCCGAGTGGGTCGAACGCCGCGTCGGCGAGCTGCTCACGCGCGCGCCCGTCACCGCGCAGGCACGTGACAGCATCACGGCCGCTACGCAGCGCATGCGAGAGGCCGGCGTATCGTGTCTGCCGGTCCTGGATAACGGCGCGCTGCGCGGCATCGTCACCGACCGTGACCTGCGCAACCGCGTGCTCGCCGCCGGGCGCGACCCCGCGGCTGGGCTCAGCGAGATCATGACCGGCGACCCGGTCAGCATCGCCGTCGACACCGCGCTGTTCGACGCCATCGTGCTGATGAGCCGGCACAACATCCATCATCTGCCGGTGACCGACGCCGGCGGCACGCTGTGCGGTGTGCTCACGAGCAGCGACCTGATGCGCGAGCAGCGCGCGGACCCGGTGCTTGTCACCGGTCGACTGCGCCGCGCTGCGACACGCGAAGCGCTGATTGACGAGGCACGCGCGGTGCCGGCGCTGGTGCGCGCCTTCGCCGCGCGCACCGGCAATGGCGACCGGACCGGTCACCTGCTCGCGTCACTGACCGACACGCTGACCCGGCGCCTGATCGAACTCTGGGAAGCCGCGCAAGGCGCTCCGCCGGGCCGCTATGCGTGGCTAGCGTTCGGGTCTCACGCGCGCCGCGACCAGCACCTGCACTCCGACCAGGACAGTGGACTCGTGCTCGCCGACGACGTCGCTGATGACGCGTGGTTCAGCGGCCTCGCGGAGTGGGTGCGTGACGGACTCGCGCGCTGCGCCATCCCGCCCTGTCCCGGCAACATGATGGCCGCAAACCCGGACTGGCGCCTGACGCGCGCGCAGTGGCGTCAACGTTTCGAGCACTGGACCGGTGAACCCTCACCCGACGGCGTGATGCACGGGATGATCTGCTTCGACAGCCGCTGCATCGCCGGCGACGGTGCACTGTACCGACAGCACCGCGAGGAAATCGCCGCGCTCGGTCGAAACGGCCTGTTCCTCGCGCATGCCGCACGCCGCATCTTGAACCTGCCGGTGCCGCTGGGCCTGTTCGACCGGCTCCTGACGCGGCATCGTGCCGGCGGGCATGGCGTGGACATCAAGCATAGCGGCATCGCCATCATCAACGACATCGCGCGGCTGCATGCGCTCGCCGAAGGCATCACGATCGCCGACACGCCGACGCGGCTGGAACGCCTTGCCGCAGCCGGCGTGCTCGCACCCGCTGACAGCCGTGATCTTGCCGACAGCTGGCGACTGCTCGTGGACCTGAGACTGCAGCGCCAGCTCGATCCTGACTGCGGCGACGACCCGAACCTGCTGTTGCCGGAACGCCTGGGCACGCTGCAGCGCCGCCAGCTCAAGGCCGCGTTCAGGGTCGTGAAGACTTCGCAGCGGGCACTGGCGCTCAGATTCCTGGGCGGCGGCTGAGCGGCGACGCCGCAGGAAAGCACCCCATGCGTAATTTCATGCAGCGCTGGCGCCGGCTCGCACGCGACTGGCGCGAG
>PWYM01000015.1 GCA_003567855.1 Gammaproteobacteria bacterium
CCCGGGATGCGCGCGCGACTGGTGACGATCCACCAGCGCGAACCGGAACTGCTGCATCCGCTGGTGCGTGCTGCCGCGCGCGAGCTGGCACAGGCCTGAGCGCGCAGACCGGCCTCGATCAGCTCGCACGCAAGCTCCGGCGTATTCGAACGCCGAGTGCTGCCCGACGGCGAATCGCCGGGCGACTGACGCCTCCGTCAGCGGCGCACGCCGAACACCAGCATTGCGACCCCCGCGATCGCGGCCGCGCCACCGCCGATGAACAGCATGCGCGTGTCCTCGGTGAAGCGCCCTGTCACGGTTTCGTGCAGCTCCTCGGTGAGACTCTCGGAAGCGTTCCAGCCCATGATCAGCAGAATGATGCCCACGGCCAGCAGCACCAGCCCTACGAGTCGACTCCAGTGCATCGCATTACCCCCACGGTTGCGGATACGGTGATCTCAGAGCGGCGGCGGCGGCCGGCGCGCCCCACGCGCCGGCCATTCCCACTATACAGCGTCAGGACGCACCGGGCTCCGGGCGGAAAAAACGCTCGACCGCGGGCCTGAAGCGGTCCATGTCGACGAGGAAGGAATCGTGGCCCTGCACCGAGGCGAGTTCGACGAACCGCACCTCGCGGCGGCCGTCGTCGAGCGCTTCGGCAAGCTCGCGCTGCTGGTGCAGCGGGAACAGGAAATCGCTGCCTACACCGATCACCGTGACGCGCCCGGCACCGACCCGCGACAGCCCGGCGGCGACGCTGCCACCGTGGTCGGCGGCATCGAACAGGTCCATTGCGCGTGACAGGTACAGGTAGCAGTTGGGATCGAACTGGCCGGTGAACTTCACCGCGTGCGCCTCGAGGTAGGACTCCACCTCGAAGTCGATCCCGAACGGGTTGCCGGGCTCGCGCTCGGCGGCGATGCGTTCGCGGCCGAAGCGCTGGCGCCATTCCTGCGCCGATCGATAAGTGATCATGCCGAGCTTGCGCGCAAGACGCATGCCGCCGATCGGACCCTCGCCCACCGGATAACGACCCTCCTGCCAGTCGGGGTCGCGACGCACGATCTCGCGCTGCAGTGAGCGCAGCGCGACCGCGAACGGCTCGGCGCGCGCCGCCGACGAGATCAGCAGCAGCCCGCGGCTGCTGCCCGGGTGCAGGATCTCCAGCGCGAGTGCGGTCATGCCGCCCATCGACGGCCCGACCGTCGCGTGCAGCCGCTCTATGCCCAGCGCCTGTACCACCTGCCACGCGGCACGTGCCACGTCCTCGAGCGACAGCACGGGGAAATCCAGCCGGTACGCTTCGCCGGTAGCCGGGTTCGGCGAGGCCGGACCGGTACTGCCGAAACAGCTGCCGAGCGAATTGACGCAGATCACGAAGAAGCGGCGGGTGTCGATGGGCTTGCCGGGGCCGACCATCTCTTCCCACCAGCCCGGTGCCTGGTCGGCCGCCGACGACGCCGCATGCGCAGACGGAGACAGCCCGGTGACGATCAGCACGGCGTTGGAAGCACGCGCGTCGAGCTGGCCCCAGGTCTCGTAGGCGATCACGGGGTCACGCAGCACGCCACCGCGGTGCATGCGGAATTCGCCGTCTATGCGGTGTTCACGTCTCGCCTGCATGCGCGAAGTGTACGCGAGCGCGTTGCAACTGGCCCGATCAAGGCGACATATGGGTATGCCGCCGCGCGCATCAGCGGCGTTTGCGCACGTGCCCCATCAGGCGCGCGCGCTTGCGCTGCTGCCGGGGCGTCAGCACGTTGCGGCGGCCGGCGTAGGGGTTCTCACCCGAGCGCAGCTCCAGACGCACCGGTACACCCTGCAGCCGGAACGCCTCGCGGAAGCGGTTCATCAGGAAGCGCCGGTAGGCCTTGGGCAGGCGTTCGGCCTGCGTGCCGTGGACGACAATCACCGGCGGGTTGCGCCCGCCCTGGTGCGCGTAGCGCAACCGGATGCGCCGGCCGCGCATCAGCGGCGGCGGATGTTGCGCGACGGCAGCCTCGAGTACTCGCGTGAGCTCCGGCGTCGAGAGATCGGCGTGCGTGCCGGCATGTGCACGCACCACGTCGGCGAGCACATCGCCTACCCCGGTGCCGTGCAGCGCGGAGATGAAGTGGCGCGGCGCGAACTCGACGAAGCCGAGCTTGAGGTCGAGCTGGCGGCGCACCGTGTCGCGCTGTTCGGGCGGCAGGTGGTCCCACTTGTTCACCGCGATCACCAGCGCGCGGCCGCGCTCGAGGCATTGACCAAGCAGCGTCGCATCCTGCTCGGTAACGCCCTCCTGGGCATCGAGCATCGCGATCACGACGCTGGCCGCGTCGATCGCCTGCAAAGCCTTGATGATCGAGAATTTCTCTATCACCTCGGCGACCCGGCTGCGGCGGCGGATGCCGGCGGTGTCGATCAGCGTGAACTGCCGGCCATCGCGCTCGAAGGGCACGCGTATGCTGTCGCGCGTGGTGCCAGGCTTGTCGAAGGCGACGACGCGATCCTCGCCGACAAGCCGGTTCACGAGCGTGGACTTGCCGACGTTGGGCCGGCCGACGACCGCGACTTCAATTCCGTCGCGGGGGTCGGGCGGCGCCGCGGCCGCCTCGGCCTGCGCGATGAACGGCGCGAGCACCTCGTCCATCAGCGCGCTGACGCGGTCGCCGTGCGCCGCCGAGATCGCCGCGACCCGGGCGATGCCGAGCGCCTGGAAATCGGCCGCGGCGAAGTCAGGGTCCAGGCCCTCGGCCTTGTTCACCGCGAGCCACACGTGGCGTCCGCGGCGGCGCAGCTCGGCGGCGACGCGCTCGTCGCCGGCGGTCACGCCGCTGCGTCCGTCGACGAGCAGGATGACCGCATCGGCCTCGTCGAGCGCGCGCCAGCTCTGACCTTCCATCAGGTGAGACAGTGGCGTGTCGGCCTCGCCGACGCCGCCGGTGTCGACGAGCACGTAGGGCACCGGACCGACGCGACCGAAGCCGTACTGGCGATCGCGGGTCAGGCCCGGAAAGTCCGCGACCAGCGCGTCACGCGTGCGCGTGAGCCGGTTGAACAGCGTGGACTTGCCGACGTTGGGCCTTCCGGCAAGGGCGATGACCGGCAGCATGGCGCGGATCCTGACGCCGCGCGCGGCGTCAGTCGCTCCCGCGGGGACGATACGCGTCGAGGCGTCCGTCCGCGGTCTGCACGATCACTGCATCACCGACCGGCAGCAGACCGATGACACGGTCCGAGCCCGTGCGCACGCGCGCCTGAAACTCACCGTCGCTAATCGACAGCCAGTGCACGTAACCGTCGTAGTCACCGATGACGACCGATTCGCCGACGCGCTGCGGCGCGGTGAGGTCACGCATGCGCATGCGGTCATTCAGCCACACGCTGTTCCCGGTGCGGCGCGACACCGCAAGCACCTCGCCCTCGGCATCGACGACGTAGAGTCGCTCCCAGTCGCTGCCCAGCCCCGCGTAGCTGGAGAAATCCCGTGCCCAGCCAACCTCGCCGGTTTCGAGTTCCATCGCGACGAGCCGGCCCTGGTAGCCGACCGCGTACACGGTGCTGCCGATCACGGTGGGACGCGTGTTGATGTCGACGAGCCGCTCGAGCTCGCTGCGCCCGGCTGGCGCGGCGATCTGCTGCTCCCACAGCGGCTCGCCGTTGGTGAGCTGATAGACGCCGAGGCGGCCGTTGTCGAATGCGGCGACCACGAAACCGCTGCTGATCACCGGCGGGGCATTGCCACGCAGTGTCAACGCCGGCACGGGCTGTTCGGTGAGCCAGAGCTGGCGGCCGTCGTCGGGCGACAGCGCGACGAGCCTGCCGTCGACGGTGCGTACGACGATCGCGCGTGACGAAACCGCCGGCGGGGCCAGCAGTTCTCCGCCGACGAAACGCGACCAGCGCTTCTCGCCGGTCTCTGCGTCGAGCAGCGTCAGGTAGCCGTCGACCGAGCCCACTGCCACCATGCCGTCGCCGTAACTCGGGCCCGCCGACAGCCCTTCGTCGAGACGGGTCTGCCAGACGCGGCGCCCGTTCTCGAAGTCGACCGCGGTGACGCGCCCGGCGAAGCCTGCCGCGAACACCGAGGTGCCGTTGGTGGCCGGGTGCAGGCCGAGGCGGAGCTGATCGCCGCCGCGGCCAAGGCGCGTCGACCACAGCCGATCGACCCGCAGCGTGGAGTCGAAATCGACCAGCTCGGCCGGAGGCTCGATCGGATCGTCACCGCCGCGGAACATGCCGCAGCCAGTCAGCAGCGCAGCACCCAACGTGACGAGCAGGAACGGGCGCAGGTGCCTCATGCATCCTCCCCGACGGCCGCGGCGGCGTCGACGGGCAGATCGTCGCGCTTGATGCGCACGAGGTCGCGGTTGATCACGCCGCGCTCGCCGCTCGCCAGCGCCAGTTCATATGCCGCGCGCGCACCCTCGTAGTCGCCGCGGCTGGCGAGCACGTCGCCGCGCACCTCCGCTACACGAGCCGCAAAAGCCTCGCCCCGTGCCTGGTCGAGCGCTGCGAGTGCCCCGTCGGAGTCGTCGAGGTGGTGCAGCACGCGCGCGAGCCTCAGCGCGGCGACCGATTTGAGCTCGCGGTCGCGGCTGTGGTCGACGATGCGCTGCAGCGCCTCGGCAGCCGCCTCGGGTTCACTGCGGTCCATGTACAGACGCGCCATCACCAGGCCGGCCTGGTCGGTGTAGGCCGAGCGCGGGTGATCGTCGACGAGCTGCTCGAGCAGCGACTCGGCCTCGTTGCGCCGGTCGGCGTCGGCGGCCGACTTGAGCGACGCGTACACCTGGCCTGCCGCCTCGGCGGTGCGGTCGGTATAGGCATTCCACTGCTGCCAGCCGACCAGCGCGGCAACGCCAAGCACCAGGCCGGCGATCACGTAGCGTCCATTGTCTTCCCACCACGCCTTCAGATTGTCGATTGTTTCCTGTTCGTCACTCACCACGATTCTCCAGCTAGCATGCAGCGCGCGGCGGACGCGTGACCGCCATGCGCAGGACTGTCTGACCGGGCAGCGTGCTGCCGGTTCACCCTGTGGCCGGCAGCCGCGACGCGAGCCACGCGCCCAGCCCGTCTGCCGCCACCGCCTGCTGCGCGCCATCGCCGCGCAGCGCCTTGACCGAGAGTTCGCCACGCGCGAGCTCGTCGCCACCGACGATCACCGCATAGGCCGCGCCGCTGCGGTCGGCCTTCTTCATCCGTGACTTCAGGCTGCCGCCGCCGCAGTGCATCAGCACGCGGTGCGCGGGCAGCGTGTCGCGCAGCGCCTCGGTCCACTTCAACGTCTCGCGCTCGCGCGCGTCGTCGGCCGCGAGCACGTAGACGTCGGCGACCGTGGCTTCGCGCTCGCCGACCGACAGCCTGAGCACCTCCACCAGGCGTTCGATACCGAGCGCCCAGCCGATCGCCGGGGTCGGGCGGCCGCCGAGCTGGGTGACCAGCCCGTCGTAGCGCCCGCCGCTGCACACCGCGGCCTGAGCGCCCAGCCGGTCGGTCAGCCACTCGAACACGGTGCGTGAATAGTAGTCGAGGCCGCGGACCAGCCTGGGGTTCAGCCGATATTCGATGCCGGCGTCGTCGAGCATCGTGCGCAGCGCGGCGAAGTGCTCTACCGAGGCGTCATCGAGGTAGTCACCGAACTCGGGCGCACCGGCGATGACCTCGGCCATTGCCGGGTTCTTGCTGTCGAGTATGCGCAGCGGATTGGTCTCGAGCCGGCGCAGGCTGTCGTCGTCGAGCGCGTCGCGGTGGCGTGAGAACCACTCGACCAGCGCCTCGCGGTAGACCGCGCGCGATTCCGGCGTCCCGAGCGAATTCAGCTCGAGCACGAGCCCGTCGAGACCGAGTTCGCGCCACAGTCGCGCCGACAGCAGGATCATCTCGGCGTCGATGTCGGGGCCGTCGAAACCCAGCGCCTCGACGTCGAGCTGGTGGAACTGGCGGAACCGCCCCTTCTGCGGGCGCTCGTAGCGGAACATCGGACCGGTACACCACACGCGCTGCTGCTGGTTGTGAAGCAGGCCGTTGGACAGACCGGCACGCACGATGCCGGCCGTCGCCTCGGGGCGCATCGTCACGCTGTCGCCACTGCGATCGTCGAAAGTGTACATCTCCTTTTCGACGATGTCGGTGACCTCACCGATCGAGCGCTTGAACAGCTCGGTGCGCTCGAGTATTGGTACGCGGATTTCACGGTATCCGTAGGCCGCGAATACGCGCCGCGCGGTGTCCTCGACCCACTGCCACCAGTGGATGTCGTCCGGCAGTATGTCGTTCATGCCGCGCAGCGGCTGCAGATGCTGGCTCATCGGAGAATCCGGGACAGGGCGCCTGGGCGGCGCGCGTCAGGGCTCGCCACGGCTGGCAAGCTGCAGGCGCGTGACCTGGCCATTGCCATCGGGCAGCGGGTAGGTTTCACCGTCGACCCGCAGTCGTACCGCCGAGGTGTCGCCGAGCAGCACCTGCAAAGGCGGCTCACCGCGCAGCCGGGCGGTTTCTCCGGCCTGGCCGAGCCCGAAGTACAGGCGACGTCCCACCGCGTCGGTGATTTCGGTCCAGCACTCGTCGCTGAACTCGATCTCGACGCGCACGCCGTCGGCGTCGTCGGCCAGTGGCGGCGGCGACAGGGCTCCGGCAACCTGCACCGGCGCGGCATCGTCGGCCACCGGATCACCGCTGCTGGCGACCGCAGGCGCCGGCACTGCGGTGTCTTCGGATGCTCCGGTGCCGCGCACCGCATCCCGCCGGGCCACGCGCGGGATCACCGGTGCAAGCGCCACGTCCACGTCCCCGGCACGTGATGTGGTGCGATCGCGCTCGCGCGGTGCCGCTTCAGGCGCGCTGCCGGCGGGCATCGCGGGGGCAGTTGTCGTCGCGGCCACCGGTTGCGGCGCCTCTACCGACTCGAGCACCCGCCAGCTCGCATAGCCAACCAGGGCTACGACGGCCGCGGCGCCGACGATCCACGGCCAGCGACCGCCGTCACCCCCGACGCTGATGGGTTCGCGACGCCGCGCCGGCGGCGGCAGCGTCGGCGTGTGCTGCGCATGGCGCACGTAG
The DNA here is from genome assembly GCA_003567855.1 of Gammaproteobacteria bacterium. Lineage (GTDB taxonomy): Bacteria > Pseudomonadota > Gammaproteobacteria > Steroidobacterales > PWYM01 > PWYM01. The sequence goes on from PWYM01000015.1 coordinate 7,030, forward strand.
TCGGCGACCAGCGTCTCGGCGTCGAGCTCGAGCAGCGTCGCGTAGCGCGACAGGTGGGCGCGCACGAACACCGGCGCACCGAGAAAATCGTAGTCGTCGGCCTCGAGCGCGGCGAGCGTGCGCGGGTCCAGCCCAAGTTCGGCTGCGGCCTGCTCGAGTGCGAGATCACGCGCCACGCGCGCGGCGTGCAGCCGCGCGCCGATCTCCGGGGGCCCATCGCCGGCGGCGATGTCGGCCGCACCCTGTCGCTCAGTTTCCGTCATGCTCACCCTGCTGCCAGGATTGCGCCTGCTCGGAATCGGGAAACTCGCTGGCCAGTTTCTCGCCGTGGTCCCGCGCGGCGCTGCGATCGCCCAGCGCGGTTTCCAGCCGCACGCCGAGCCACAGCGCCTCGGGCGTCGGCTCGCTGACCTCGAGGTAGCGCTGCAGGAACGCGCGCGCGGCCATCGCGTTGTCGCGCTCGTACGTGACGCCGGCGAGCTGCAGCAGCGCCTCGGGATAGCGCGGGTTGCGCTGCACCGCGCGCCGCAGCCACTGCTCGGCGCCCTCGAGGTCAGGCACCTGGCGCAGGCAGACGCCGGCGTTCGTGAAGGCGACTTCCGGCGTGCGGTAGCGCGTGTCGTCGGCGGCCCGCTCGAAATACTGCAGCGCTTCGTCCTGGCGGTTCTGGCGGCACAGGAACACGCCGTAGCTGTTCAGCAGCCCGGCGTTGCGGCGATCGAGACGCATCGCGCGGCGGAATGAATCCTCGGCCTCGTCGTATTCGCCGAGCGCCTCGTAGACCATCGCCAGCGCGACGCGTGCGCGCGGGTAGCGCGGGTCCTGCACGACCGCGCGCTCGAGCCGCTCGACCGCCATCTCGAGGCGTTCCTGCTGCATGTACTGGATGCCGAGGTCGGTGTTGATGCGCGCGGCCTCCTCGTCCGAAGCCCCGGCGCGCGTGCGCTGCTCGTCACCGGTGGTCACGCAGCCGGCGAGCAGCAGCGCCGCGACTGCCAACGCCGCAAGGCCGACGCAATACCAACGGCCGGGCATCATGGGGCGGCCACCCTGAGACGTTCGCCGAGCCGATGGCGCGTGCGGTCGGCGACGCGGCCGGCAAGCTGGCCACACGCGGCGTCGATGTCACCACCGCGCGTGCGGCGAATGGTCGTGCGCAGACCACGGCGGTTGAGCTCGTCCTGGAAGCGCAGCATGGCCGCCTCGGACGAGCGCCGGTAGTGGGTACCCGGAAATGCGTTGAACGGGATCAGGTTGACCTTGGCGGGCCGGCCGGCAAGCAGGCGCACGAGCTCGCGCGCGAGCGCAGGCGAATCGTTGACCCCGTCGAGCATCACGTACTCGAAAGTGATCTGCCGGCTGGCCTGGCGCTCGGCATAGCGCCAGCACGCGTCGAGCAGCTCGGCCACCGGGTGCACGCGGTTGATCGGCACGAGCGCGTCGCGAAGATCGTCGGTGGGTGCGTGCAGTGACACCGCGAGCGCCACATTGCAGTCGTCGGCGAGGCGGTGCATCTGCGGCACCAGCCCGGAGGTGCTGATCGTCACGCGCCGGCGCGACAGGCCGAAGCCGAAGTCGTCGATGAGCAGCCGCGCCGCCGGCACCACCGCGCGGTAGTTGGCCAGCGGCTCGCCCATGCCCATGAACACCACGTTGGTGATCTCGCGACCCGTTGCCGCGAGGCGTTCGCGCGCGAGCCACACCTGGCCGATGATCTCGGCGCACGTGAGGTTGCGGTTGAACCCCTGCTGCGCGGTCGCACAGAACGCACAGTCGAGCGCGCAGCCGACCTGCGACGAGATGCACAGCGTGGCGCGCCCGGGTTCGGGAATGTAGACCGTCTCGATGCCCTGGCTCGCGCCCATGTTGAGCAGCCACTTGACGGTGCCGTCCGATGAATGCTGTTCGCTGAGCACCTCGGGCAGTTCGATCCGGCACTGCGCAGCGAGCCGGGTGCGCAGTGCCTTCGACATGTCGGTCATCGCGTCGAAGTCATGGACGCCGCGCTGGTACAGCCACTGCATGAGCTGGCGCGCGCGGAACGGCTTTTCGCCCCACGCGGCAAACATCGCCTCGAGCCCGGCACGGTCGAAACCGAGCGGGTTCAGCGGAGCGGCGGTGTCAGCGGCGGCGGCCATGGTGCGTCCGTGTCGAGTCTTCAGCGCGTGCGCGGGCAGACGCCGTCGTCACCGAAGAAGAAGCGGATCTCCTCGGCGGCGGTGTCGGCGCCGTCGGAGCCGTGCACGACGTTCTCCTCGATGCTGGTCGCGAAGTCCG
>PWYM01000221.1 GCA_003567855.1 Gammaproteobacteria bacterium
CCCGCGCGGCCTCGGTGACGTCGTCACGGCTCGCGCCGGCACTGCCCCCGTAGGCGATGTTGTTCGCAATGGTGTCGTTGAACAGCGTGACGTCCTGGCTGACGAGCGCGATCTGGCGACGCAGGTCGTTGAGTACGAACTCGCGGATGTCGACGCCGTCGAGGCGGATGGTGCCGTGCTCGATCTCGTAGAAGCGCGGCAGGAGGCTGACCAGCGTGGACTTGCCGCTGCCCGAGCGCCCGACGATCGCGACCGTCTGCCCGGCCGGCACCTGCAGCGAGATGTCGCTGAGCACCGCGCCCTTGGCCGCATCGTAGGTGAAACTGACGTCGCGGAACTCGATCTCGCCGCGCACGCGCTCGATGCGCCGCGTCCCGTGGTCGCACTCGAGCGGCTGGTCGAGCAGCTCGAAGATGCTCTCGGCCGCGGCAATGCCCCGCTGCAGTGCGACGTTGACGTTGGTCAGGCGTTTCAGCGGCGCCATCAGCAGCAGCATCGCGGTCAGGAACGCGAAGAAACGCTCCGGGTCGATCGCGTCGACGGCGCTCTGGCGCGTGGCGACGAACACCACCGCGGCGAGCCCCATCGCACCGAGGAACTGCGTCGCCGAGTCGCCGAGCGACTTCGCCGAGATCAGCCGCATGTGCAGCCGGCGGTTTTTCTCGTTCGCGGTCTCGAACTGGCCTTCCTCGTAGTCCTGGCCGTTGAACACCTTGATGACCCGGTGTCCGGAGATCGCCTGCTCGGCGACGCGCGTGACGTCGCCCATCGAGTTCTGGATGCGGGCGCTGTAGCGGCGGAACAGGTGGCTGAGGAAACGGATCAGCACCGCGATGATCGGCGCGACGATCGCGATGAACCCCGACAGCGCCGGACTCAGGTAGATCATCACCGCGACGAGGCCGATGATCGTCAGCGTGTCGCGGATCAGGATCGTCAGCACGTGGCTCGTGGACTCGGCGACCTGCTCGATGTTGTAGGTCAGCCGCGACAGCAGCACGCCCGAGGAGCTGCGGTCGTAGTACGCGGTGGGCAGGTTCACGAGGTGGGTGAACACTTCACGGCGCAGCTTCTTGATGACCTGGCGCCCGATCCAGCCGAGCCCCCACGTCGACGCGAAGCCCGACACCGCGCGCGCGAAGAACAGCGCGAGGATCAGCAGCGGCACGAGCAGGCTGTCGGCGGCCTGGCCCGCCTGCAGCGATCGCATCAGCGGCTGCATCAGCAGCGCGAAACCCGAATCGCTGGCCGCGTAGATGATCATCGCGAGCATCGACAGCGCCATCACGCCCGAGTGCGGGCGCACGTAGCCGAGCAGCCGCCTGTAGATGCCGAGTGCGCTCGGATCGAGGGGCGCCGCCGACATCAGCGCTCCGGCTGGCTGACGGTGGCGATGCTGACGTCGGTATGGCCGAGGCGGCCGACCACGTCCATCGCGGTGACCACGGCCTGGTGGCGCGCTTCGGCGTCGGCGCGTATGAGTACGGGCACACCGGCCTGGCCGCCGGACACGCGGCTGACGGCACGGCGCAGCGTGTCGGCGTCGCTGCTGACCAGCGCCCGGTTGTTGACGAGGTAGGTCCCTTCCGCGGTGACGACGATCTCGATGTTCTCGGGCGCCTCGACCGGCGGCGGACCTTCCGTGGCCTCGGGCAGGCGCAGGTTGATCTCGGACTCGCGTACGAAACTCGTCGACACCATGAAGAACACGAGCAGCAGCAGCACCACGTCGATCAGCGACGTGAGGTTGATCTCGGGTTCCTCGCGGCCCCGCACGCGCAGGTTCATGCGCCGCGACCCGTGGCGGTGGCCGCAGGGTGACTTGCGGCGGGAGTATCGGGCTGCGGCTCGATCCGGGTCTCGAGGTGGCGCTTGTGCTGCAGGGCCTCGACGAGCTTCATCGCCTCCTTCTCCATGTCGACGACCAGCCCGTCGACGCGCCCGCGCAGGTAGCGGTAGGCGATCAGCGCCGGGATCGCGACCGACAGCCCGGCGGCGGTCGTGATCAGCGCCTCGGAGATGCCGCCGGCGAGCACGCCGGGGTTGCCCACCCCGTGCGTGGTGATCGCCGCGAACACCTTGACCATGCCGATCACGGTGCCGAGCAGCCCGAGCAGCGGCGTGATCGCGGCGATGGTGCCGAGGGGGTTCAGGTAGCGTTCGAGTTCGTGGACGACGTGCCGGCCGGTGTCCTCGATGTGCTCCTTCATGACATCGCGGTCCTGGTGCCGGCACGCGAGCCCGGCGGCGAGGATCTGGCCGAGCGGCGAGTCGCGATGGATCGCCTCGATGTGCTTGTGGTTGAGCTGGTCGTTCTTGACCAGCTGCCAGACGCGCGCGGTGAGGTCGCGCGGCAGCACCCGAGTCTGCTGCAGCGTCCACAGCCGCTCGAGGATGATCGCCGCGGCGATGACCGAGCACGCGATGATCGGCAGCATCAGCCAGCCGCCGGCTTGGACGATTTCCAGCATGTAAAGGTCTTACAGGAGGTTGCAATCGCTACAGGGGCGCACTATAGCGCACCCGGCGCCGGGACCTGAACGCACCGCGTCGCGCCCGGCTCACTGCTGGTGCCAGTAGCGCCGGTGGCGTTCGCGCCAGCGGCGCGAGACCGACACCTCCGCGCCCGGCACCAGGGCGATCTCGACCGCACCGGCCTCGGCGGTGTGCACGAAGGTGGCGCCCGATGCGTGCCAGCGGGCGACGACCGCAGGATCCGGCAGCCCCCAGCGGTTCGCCCAGCCGGTGCCGGCCACGGCGACCGCCGGCGCGGTCGCGGCAATGAATGCCGGGGCCGACGAGGTCGCGCTGCCGTGGTGTGGCACCTGCACGACGTCATGGGGCTCGAGCAGGCCGCCGGCGACGAGCCGGGCCTCGCCGCGCGCCTCGATGTCGCCGGTCAGCAGCGCCGACACCCCGTCGCCGCGGATGCTGAGCACGCATGAGCCGTCGTTGCCGGTCCAGTGCGTGCCCGGCGGGTGCAGGTACTCGAAGCGCACGCCGTCCCACGCCCAGCGTTCGCCGGCGGTACACGGCCCGGCCGCGTCGAGTTCGCGCGCGTAGGTGCCCCCGGCGTCGATGCGCGCGACCGGCAGCGCGTCGATCAGCGCCGCGGCGCCGCCGTAATGGTCGTTGTGCTCGTGGCTGATGACCAGCCGGTCGACCCGCGTGATGCCACGGGCGCGCAGCGCCGGCACCAGCACCGAGCGCCCGGCGTCGAACCCGTCGGCCCACGCGGGGCCGGTGTCGAACACGAGCACGTGGCGGTGGGTGCGCACCCACAGCGCCAGCCCGTGGCCGACCTCGAGCACGACCAGCTCGAAGCCGCCGGGCGGCGGCGCCGGCGGCCGCCACGCGAGCATCGCGGCCAGCAGCGGCACCGCGAGCAGCCGCGCCGGCCAGCCGCGCGGCAGCAGCAGCAGCACCGACGCGGCGGCGGCCACCAGCCACCACGGCCACGGCCGTGCCGGCAGCGACAGCACCGCCCAGCGCTGACCGGCGAGCGCCTCGAGCAGCGGCCATGCCGACGCGAGCGCCGCGTGGCAGAGCGCAAACCCCATGGACGCGGCCGCGGGCCACGGCACCGCGAGCGCGGTAGACACCAGCCCGACGGGTACGACGACCAGCGAGAACAGTGGCACGAACACGAGGTTCGCAAGCGGTGACGCGAGCGGCACCTGCCCGAACAGCACGCCGGTCGCGCTCGCCATGCCGAGCATGATCAGCACCTGCAGCACGACGAACGCGAGCGTGCCGCGGACGAGCCGCCGCCACCGCGGCCGCGCGACCGCCGCCGGATCGACGCGACCGCCGACCGCGAGCGCGATCACCGCGACCGCGGTAAACGACAGCCAGAAGCTCGCGTCGAGCGAGGCCAGCGGGTCGGCGACGAGCACGACCATGAGCGCGAGTGCGAGCCCGCGCCCGGGGCGCAGCGGCCGGCGCAGCACGACGGCGACGAGCACGACGGTCAGCATCAGCAGCGCGCGCCGCGTCGGCACCGCGAACCCGGCGAACATCGCGTAGCCCGCGGCGAGCGCGAGCCCCGCCCACGCGCCGGCGACCAGCGGTGCGACCCGCCGGCACGGCCCCGGCAGCCACGCCCACAGCATCCGCACCGCGACGAGACCGAGCGCCGCGACGAGCCCCACGTGCAGACCCGAGATCGCGACCAGGTGGCTCGTGCCGGTGCGCGCAAGCACGTCGCGGTCGGCAGCGGCGAGCCCGTCGCGGATGCCGAGCGTCACCGCACGGATCACCGCGGCCTCGCGGCCCTCCGGCACCAGGGTGTCGACGTGTTGCGACAGCGCGGCGCGCAGCGCGAGCACCGGCGGCGGCGGCGCGTCCGGGCGCGAATGGACCGCGCGGACGTACCCCGTCGCACCGATGCGCTCGCGGAACAACCAGCCCTCGTAGTCGCCGCCACCCGGATTCACGAATCCACGCGGCGGACTCAGCCGCACCGTCATGTCGAGCGCGTCTCCGGGATCGAGCGCGAGATCACGCCCGTACCAGCTCAGGCGCAGCCGCCCGGGCACGTGGTCGGGCGCTTCGAGCACGCGCGCGGTGAAGCGCACGCGCGCCGCCTGGTGGCGGGGAAAGTCGACGACCTGGACGACGACGCGCACGTCGTGGCGAAGAAACTCCTCGGCGAGTTTCCGGTCCACAGCGCTGATGGCCACGAGCGACGTCAGACCCGCCGCGGCCAGTGCCAGCGCGGGCGGCCTGCGCCATACCGCGAGCGCCAGCACACCCGCCGCCAGCAGCAGCCACCCGCCCCAGCGCGGTGGCAGCGCCGGCAGCAGCTGTATCGCGAGATTGCCGGCCAGCATCCATGCGGCCGCAGCGATCATCGCGTGCCCCCCCGCTACTCGTGGATAATCGTGAACAGGCCCGTGGACACACCCCGATGCTGAAACGCTTTCTCCGCCGCCACCTTCCGAGACGCGACCAGCTCGACGGGCGTTGGTACCTGCGCCCCTTCCGCGCACTGCTCAGCGACCCGGGCCTGTGGGCGATACACCGCAAGGGGGTCGCACGCGGCTTTGCACTCGGCGTGTTCTTCGCCTGCCTGCCCATACCCGGCCTGCAGACCGTCGCGACCATCGCGATTGTAATCTGGTGGCGCGTGAACCTGCCGATCGCCGTCGTCGGCTCGCTCGTGAACAACCCGTTCACGATGGTGCAGATCTACTGGCTGGGTTACGTCGTTGGCGCGAGGCTGCTCGGCTGGGAGACGAAGACGATTACCGGCGAGCTGTCGATCGAGTGGCTGCTCGACCGGATCGTGCAGGTCGGGCTGCCGATGCTGCTGGGCGGCGTGGTGATCGGCACGCTGGCGGCAGGGACGGTGTACCTCGCGCTCAACATCACGTGGCGCTGGCTGACCGTGCGCCGCTATACGCGACGCAACCGCCGCCGGACCTGAGCCCGCACGGGCGCGGCGTTCAGCCGCCGGCGGCGAGCGCATCGCCGGACAGGTCGGTGACGTGCAGCTGCCCCTGCTCCAGCGACAGCACCCGCGGCATGCGCCGCGCGATGCGCAGATCGTGCGTGACCACGACCAGCGCGGTGCCGAACTCGCGGTTGAGCTCGAGCATCAGCTCGAACACGCGCTGGCCGGTGGGCCCGTCGAGGTTGCCGGTGGGTTCGTCGGCGAGCACCACCGCCGGGCGCGTGACCAGCGCCCGTGCCACCGCCGCGCGCTGGCGTTCACCGCCGGAGAGCTCGGCCGGCTTGTGCGTGAGCCGCTCGCCGAGCCCGACGCGCTCGAGCATCGCCGCGGCCGCCTCGCCGGCAGCGGCCGGGGTCTGGCGCCCGATCAGCAGCGGCATCGCGACGTTTTCGAGCGCGGTGAACTCGGGCAGCAGGTGATGGAACTGGTAGACGAAGCCTAGCGTGCGGTTGCGCACGAGGCCGCGGCGGGTTTCATCGAGCGCGAACAGCGATTCGCCGCGTACCCGCACGTCGCCGGCGCCGGGCACGTCGAGCCCGCCGAGCAGCTGCAGCAGCGTGGTCTTGCCCGAGCCCGACGCACCGACGATGGCGATGCGGTCGCCGGCGTGCACGTCGAGCGCGACGCCGCGCAGCACGTCGAGGCGCGCGCGGCCCTCCTTGTAGTGCTTGTGCAGGTCGATGCACTCGAGGACCGCTTCCGGGGTGGCGGCTTCATTCATGGCGCAGGGCCTCCGCGGGTTGGGTGCGGGCCGCGCGCCACGCCGGATACAGCGTGGACACCAGGCACAGCCCGAAGGCGACCAGCCCGACCTGCAGCAGGTCGGCGACGGCGACGTCGGCCGGCAGGTCGCTGATGAAATAGACGTCCGGGGCGAGAAAGCGCGTGTCGAGCACGCGCTCGAGCACGCCGATGATCGTCTCGAGGTGGGTGGCGACGACGGCGCCCAGCGTGAGCCCGGCGCCGGTGCCGAGCAGCCCGATCACCGTGCCCTGGATCATGAACACGCGGTTGACCTGGCCAGGCGTGATGCCGAGCGTGCGCAGGATCGCGATGTCGGCACGCTTGTCGCGCACGACCATCACCAGCGTGGAGACGATGTTGAACACGGCGACCGCGACGACGAGCAGCAGGATCACGAACATGATCGTCTTGGTGAGCTGGATGGAGCGGAAGAAGTTCGCGTGGCGACGGCTCCAGTCGTCTATGTACACGCCGCCGCCGTAGTCGACCGCGATACGCCGGACCTCGGACCCGGCCGTGAACACGTCGGCCATTGACAGGCGCACGCCGCTGACGCCGTCACCGAGGCGGTACAGGCGCCGCGCGTCGTCCAGGTGCAGCAGCGCGAGCGAGCGATCGTACTCGTACATGCCGGCGCGGAACACGCCGGCGACCTCGAAGCGGCGCAGCCGCGGCATGATGCCGGCCGGCGTGACGGTGCCCTCGGGAATGACCAGCACGACGCGGTCACCGGGGGTGACCTCGAGCGCTTCGGCCAGCGCCTCACCCAGGATGATGCGCCACGCACCGGCTTCCAGCGCGTCGAGCGAACCCTCGGTCATCATCGTGTCGAGGCCGGCGACCTCGGCTTCCAGCCGCGGCTCGATGCCGCGCAGCGCCGCGCCCGACAGCAGTTCGCGCTGCAGCAGCAGCCCCTGCCCCTCCACGTACGGCGCCGCGGCGCGCACCGCGTCGTAGCCGAGTGCGAAGTCGCGCACCCGCTCCCAGTCGGCGAGCGGGCCGTCGAAACCGCTGATGGTCGCGTGGGCGGTCATGTTCAATATGCGCTCGCGCAGTTCACGTTCGAAACCGTTCATCACCGACAGCACGACTATCAATACCGCAACGCCGAGCGCGATGCCGAGCATGGAAATGACCGAGATGAACGAGATAAAGCGGTTGCCGCTGCGCGCGCGCAGGTAGCGCAGCCCGATGAACAGCTCCGTGGGCCGGCGCCCGGCGCGACGTGAATCACTCATAGCGCAGCGCCTCGGCCGGGGCGATGGACGCGGCGCGACGCGACGGGTAGATCGTCGCGAGCATCGCGAGCACGAGCGCGGCGATCCCGATCAGCGTGACGTCGCCGGCGCGCAGCTCCGACGGGATCTCGGTCACGTAGTAGACGTCCCCGGGCATGATCTGGAAGCCGAAGGTCGACTCGAGCCACGGCACCACGGTCTCGACGTTGAGCGCGAGCACCACGCCGAGCGTCACGCCGAGCACGGTGCCGGTCACGCCGATGATCGAGCCCTGCACCATGAACAGCGTGCGCACCGAGCGTGCCGACAACCCGAGCGTGCGCAGGATCGCGACATCCGCGCGTTTCTCGGTGACCACCATGACCAGCGACGCGACGATGTTGAACGCCGCGACCGCGACGATCAGCAGCAGGATCGTGCTCATCATCGTCTTCTCGAGGCGGATCGCGCGAAAGTAGCTCGCGTGCTCGCGGGTCCAGTCGCTGGTCGCCAGCGGCGGATCGGCGCCGGGGGTGTCGAGCGCGGCGGCAATCTCGGCGACCAGCGACGGCGCGGCGAACACGTCGTCGAATTCCAGGCGCACGCCGCTCGCGCGTCCCGGCCGCCCGGCGAGCGCCGCGGCGTCTTCCATGTGCACCAGCACCAGCCCGGTGTCGTGGTCGGCAAGCCCCGCCTCGAAGATGCCGGCGACGGTGAAGCGGCGCAGCCGCGGGCGGATGCCGCTGCCGTCGGCGGTCGCCTCGGGGACGAGCAGCGTGACCTCGCTGCCGGTCTCGGCGCCGACGGTCAGCGCGAGCGCACGACCGAGCAGCACGCGCCGCTCACCGGGCTCGAGCACGTCGAGGCTGCCGCGGCGCAGGTAATCGCCGATGCGCGAGACCTCGGGTTCGGCCTCGGGCAGGATGCCGCGGATGCGCGTGCCCTGCAGCTGGCGACCGCGTGCGAGCAGGCCCTCGATGCTCACGTAGGGCGCGGCGCCGATCACGCGCGGATGTTCACGCGCGGCGGCGGCCAGCGCCCCCCAGTCCTCGACGCCGTCGCGACCGCGCTCGAGGCTCGCGTGCGCGGTCATGCCGAGCAGGCGGTCGCGCAGCTCGTTCTCGAAGCCGTTCATCACCGACAGGATCACGATCAGCGCGGCGACGCCGACGGCCACACCGATCATCGACGCGAGGCTGATGAACGAGATGAAGCCGTTGTCACCGCGGGCGCGCAGGTAACGCAGCCCGATCCAGCACTCGAGGGGGCGGAACATGAGCGCCGTCAGGGCCCGAGCCGACGCCGAGGACCTCGGCACGGTAAAGAGAAACGACTCGAACAGTAAGGCATAACTCTCTGCATTAAATGAAATTATGATAGATCACGGCTGAGATGGCAGTCGCCTGGCAGCGACGGCCCGCAGACGGCGTTCCTTGACGGACGTCGCGTTTCGGCGCCCGCCCACGGTGCTATAGTCACGGCGTTCCGGGCACGGAGAATAAGCGCTATGCGAAGCTTACGCACGTTCCTGCCGATGGCGCTTGCCGCGGCGGCCTTCGCGTCTGTGACACTGTCGGCCGACGTACGTGCCGACCGGCTGCTGTTGCAGAACATCGAGGAAGGCACGGCGCTCGAGCGCCCGGCGCGCGGCATGCGCATGCAGACCGTCGAAAGCCGCTTCGGCAGCCCCGAGTCGCGCCGCCCCGCCGTCGGCGAACCGCCGATCACCCGCTGGATCTACGCCGACTTCATCGTCTATTTCGAGCATGACCGCGTGATCCACGCCGCGGCGCGCCGCGACCCGGCCTGACCTTCCGTCCGGGCCGGCGCACCGGTCTGCACAGCGACGCCGCGACCGGCACGGTCGGTGTAGAATGCGCGCCCTTCCGCGCGCAACCCCGACCCTGACGTGACGCCAACCGACTCCGACATCCGCCATCCGGTCCTGCCGGACGCGCCCGGCGACGCCGTCGCCTGGGGCGGGCTGCACGGCTCGTCCGACGCGCTGCTGCTCGCGCGCGCACGCCGGCTGCAGCCCGACCGCGCGCTGGTCGTCGTCTGCAGCACGCCGGCCGACGCCGACCGGCTGCTGGGGCGACTGCGCTTCTACCTGCCTGCAGGCGATGCGGTGCTCGCGTTCCCCGACGCGGAAACACTGCCCTACGACAGCTTCTCGCCGCACCCCGACCTGACCTCGGCGCGGCTGCAGCGCCTCGCCGAGCTGCAGCGTGGTGACGCGCCGGTGCTCGTCGTTGCCGCGCCTACGCTGCTGCAGCGGCTGCCGCCACCGGCCTACGTCGCGCGTGCGATCGACCTCGCGCCGGGCCAGCGCCTGGACCCCGCGGCTTTCCGGCGCCAGCTCGAGACCGCCGGGTACCAGTCGGTATCGCAGGTCGCCGAACACGGCGAGTACGCGGTGCGGGGCGCGCTCGTGGACCTGTACCCGATGGGCGCCGAGCAGCCGGTGCGCATCGACCTGTTCGACGACGAGATCGATTCGCTGCGGGTGTTCGACCCCCATACCCAGCTTTCCGGCGCACACCTCGATGGACTCGCGATCCTGCCGGCGCGCGAGTTCCCGCTCGACGAGGATGGCATTCGCGGCTTCCGCCAGCGCTTCCGCGCGCGCTTCGAGGGTGACCCGGCGAAGACCACGGTCTACCGCGAGGTCTCGGCCGGCAACGCGCCCGGCGGCGTCGAGTACTACCTGCCGTTGTTCTTCGACACGACCGCGGGCCTGCTCGACTACCTGCCGGCCGACACGCTGCTCGCACTGCCCGAGGAGATCGAGGACCTGCTCGCCGCGCAGTGGCAGCAGATCGGTGAACGCCACGAACAGCTCGGCGTCGACCCGGAGCGGCCGTTGCTCGGCCCCGAAGAGGCGTTCCACGCACCCGACGCGGTGCTCGAACGGATCTCGCGCCACGCCCGCGTGCGCGTGCAGGTCCACGCCCACGCCGCGGCGGCGTCCGCGGCGCGGCGGACCGTGAACTACCCGACACGGCTGCCGCCGCCGGTCGCGCTCGACGCGCGCGCCGAGTCGCCGACGGCCAAGCTGCGCGGGTTTCTCGACGACTTCGACGGCCGCGTCGTGCTCGTCGCCGAGTCCCCGGGCCGCCGCGAGCTGCTGCTGGAGATGCTCGGCGCGCAGGACCTGAAGCCAAAGCTCTGCAGCGGCTGGCCGGAGTTCCTCGACGCGTCACCGCCGCTCGGGCTGACCGTCGCCCCGCTGGACACCGGCGTGGTACTGCCCGGCGCCGGCCTCGCGGTGCTCGCCGAGGAACAGCTGTTCGGCGAGCGCGTGTCGGCGAGCCGCCGGCGACGCCGCAAAGCCGAGCGCGATCCCGCAGAAATCATCAGGGATCTCAGAGATCTGCATGAAGGTTCTCCGGTAGTGCATGAAGAACATGGCGTCGGCCGTTATCTCGGCCTGCAGCACATGGACGTTGGTGGCCACGACCAGGAGTTCCTGACCCTCGAGTACGCCGACGGCGACCGCCTCTACGTGCCGGTGCAGAGCCTCGAGCTGATCAGCCGCTACACCGGCAGTGCCCCGGAGTCGGCCCCGCTGCACCGCCTCGGCGGCGAGCAGTGGACGCGCGCCCGCCGGCGCGCCGCCGAGCGTGCCCGCGACGTCGCCGCCGAGCTGCTCGACGTGTATGCGCGCCGCGCCGCGCGCAGCGGCCATGCCTTCGGCATCCGCGAGTCCGAGTACCGTGCGTTTGCCGCCGGCTTCCCGTTCGACGAGACCGAGGACCAGCTCGAGACCATCGAACAGGTGCTCGCCGACCTGCGCTCGCCGCAGCCGATGGACCGCGTGGTCTGCGGTGACGTCGGCTTCGGCAAGACCGAGGTCGCGCTGCGTGCGGCCTTCGTGGCGGTGCAGGACGGCCACCAGGTCGCGCTGCTGGTGCCGACCACGCTGCTCGCGCAGCAGCATCACCAGACCTTCGTCGACCGCTTCGCCGACTGGCCGGTGCGCGTCGAGGTGCTGTCACGATTCCGCAGCGGCCGCCAGACGCGCGAGGTGCTCGATGGCCTCGCCGACGGGCGCGTCGATATCGTGATCGGCACTCACAAGCTGCTCTCCGGGCAGGTGCAGTTCAAGCAGCTCGGACTCGTGATCGTCGACGAGGAACACCGCTTCGGCGTGCGCCACAAGGAACGCCTCAAGCAGCTTCGTGCCGAGGTCGACCTGCTGACGCTGACCGCGACGCCGATCCCGCGCACGCTGAACATGGCGCTGGGCGGGCTGCGCGAGCTTTCGCTGATTACCACGCCGCCGGCCGAGCGCCTTGGCGTGCGGACCTTCGTCACCCAGTGGTCGACGGCGGTGATCCGCGAGGCGTGCCTGCGCGAGATCAAGCGCGGCGGGCAGGTCTACTTCGTGCACAACAAGGTTGAGAGCATCGAGCGCGTCGCCGAACAGCTCGCCGAGATCGTCCCCGAGGCGACGATACGCGTCGCGCACGGGCAGATGCCCGAGCGCGAGCTCGAACGCATCATGCTCGACTTCTACCATCGCCGCTTCAACCTGCTGCTGTGCACGACGATCATCGAGAGCGGCATCGACGTGCCGACCGCGAACACGATGCTGATCGACCGTGCCGACCGGCTCGGGCTCGCGCAGCTCCACCAGCTGCGCGGCCGCGTCGGGCGCTCGCACCACCGCGCCTACGCCTACCTGCTCGCACCGCCGCCGAAGGCACTGACGGCCGAGGCCGCCAAGCGCCTCGAGGCGATCGAATCGCTCGAGGACCTCGGCGCCGGCTTCGCGCTCGCATCGCACGACCTCGAGATCCGCGGCGCCGGCGAACTGCTCGGCGACGACCAGAGCGGGCAGATCCACGAGGTCGGCTTCCAGATGTATCTCGATCTGCTCGAGCGCGCCGTCGCCGACCTCAAGGCCGGCCGCGAGCCCGCGCTGGACCGGCCGCTGCACGACGGCGTCGAGGTCGAGCTCGGCGTCGCCGCGCTGCTGCCCGAGGACTACCTGCCCGACGTGCACCAGCGGCTGACGCTCTACAAGCGCCTCGCCGGCTGCCGCGACGAGGACGCGGTCGATGCGCTGCAGGTCGAGATGATCGACCGCTTCGGGCTGCTGCCCGACGCCGCGCGCAACCTGCTCACCGTTACCCGCCTCAAGCTGCGTGCGAAGCGCCTGGGCCTGCGCAAGCTCGAGGCCGGCACCGCCGGCGGACGGCTGGTGTTCGGCGCCGACGCGCGCGTAGACCCGCTGCAGCTGGTCGGCCTGGTGCAGCGCGACCCCGAGCTCTACACGCTCGACGGCGGCGACCGGCTGCGCTTTCGCGCGGTGCTGCCCGACGTCGCCGCGCGCGTCGCGTTTCTCGACAAGCTGTTCGCGACGCTGGGCGCCGACGAGGCCGCCGCCCCCCCGGCCGGCCGGCCCGAACGCGTCGCCGGCTGACGCGCACCGGCCCGCACGCTGCTAATATGCACGCAATGCGTACGTCCCCTCGTCCCGCCCCCGTGAACACCGGCGTTCCGGGCCTCGTCGCCGGGCTCGCGTCCGGCTTCGGCGCAGCCCTGGTGCTGTGGCTCGTCGTCGCCGCGAGCGCCGGCGCACAGTCGCGTGCGCCGCTGCTTGCACCGGCGCCGCCCGAACCGCGCTACCAGGTCGAGCTGATCGTGTTCGCCCACCGTGACGGCCTCATCGACAGCGACGAGGACTTCCTCGCCGAGCCCGACCCGCCGCGGATCCCCCCGGTGCGGCTGCGCAGCTTCGACGACCACGCACTGCTGCGCGCCCACCTGCGCGCGGTGCGTGATCCGGAGACCGACGCGCTGATCGACCCCGAGACCGGCCTGCCGGTCGGCGAGGCGCCGCCTGACGAAGCCACCGAGCTCGCGCTGATCGAACTGGCGCCGGTGCGCCGCATCTGGGATTCCGAGCAGCACATGCTCGCCGGCGAATGGCGCAGGCTCAATAACCGTGCAGCCTACGCGACCATCGCGCATATCGCGTGGACCCAGCCGATCCCACAGGACCAGACGCTCGATGCGATCGCGATCGACCATGCCCGCAATGCCGACAGCCCGCGGGTGCGTGGCAGCGCGCGGGTCAGCCGGTCACGCTTCGTGCACCTGCACCTCGACCTCGAGCTGCTGACCGGCGAGCAGCCACGCCCGGTGCTCGCGCCCGCGGTGGGCCGCGGCGATGCGGTGGTCGGGAAGGTGCCGCGTTACCGGCTGGTCGAGCAGCGTCGCATGCGCCCGGGAGAACTCCACTACTTCGATCACCCGGGCTTCGGCGTGATCGCGAAGATCACCCGCGTGGCCCTCGTCGACGATCAGCCCGACGAAGACAACAGCCGGTAGACGCCGGATTCGCCACCGTCGCGCCGCGCGGCGCGGGTCAGCATCGCGTCCAGCGTATCGTCGGTATCGGGAATGCCCGCGACCGTCAGCGTCGACACGCTGACGTAGCGCGAACCGGGCGCCCGCGGGTTGTGAATCTTCAGCCGCTCGACCGCCGCGGCGAGGCTGCGCGCATGCGCTTCGGCGGCAGTCTCGTCCATGTCCACCACCGCCGCGACGAAGCGATGCTCGGACAGCCGCGCGAGCAGGTCGCTGCCACGGCGCAGGCCCGTCGAGATGCCGCGCGCGACCAGCCGCAGGCACCATTCCCCGGCCTTGACGCCGAAAGTGCGCGTGTAGATGTCGAAGCTCTCGACCTCGAGCACGACCAGCGCGAGCGGCAGCCGCTGACGGTGGCAGAGCGCGACGTAGCGGCCGAACTGCTCGTCGAAGATCGCCCGGCCGGGCAGCCCGGTGACCGGGTCCTCGCGCGCAGCGTCGGCGAGTTCGCGGCGCACCGTCTGCAGCCGCGTGGTGCGTTCGAACAGCTGCGTCGCCGCCGGCCGCCCGGCGCCCACCTGCAGCAGCCACAACCCCTCGTCACCGTCGAGGGGCTTCGCGTCGACCTGCCACATCACGCTGTCGCCATCGGCACGACGCCCGGCGAGCGCGAACACCGCATCATCGTCGTCGTCGGGGCGGCCGGACGTCACGGACAGGGTGTCGAGGTGTGCACGCAGCGAGCTCGCCGCGTCGTCGCCGGCGAGCCACGGGAGCGCTGTCGACAGCGCGTCGGAGTCGAAGCCGGTCAGGCGCGCGAAGGCGCGGTTATGCCAGCGCGGCACCAGGGCGTCGCCGGATGGCGACAGCAGCAGCATCGGCGCATGGCTGGCTTGAAGCATCTGCGCAAGCACATCCACACCCGGTTGCTGCACGCTCAAGGCGGCTCTCCACTGACTTCTCCGACAGGCGTTCAGGAGACGCCTTCGACGCCCGTGACACAAGGAACGTGGTCACAGTTCGCCGTCGGCCACCGCGGGCAGCGCCGCACGCAGCAGGGCCACCGCGGTGGCTGCGCCGCGCTCGAGGTGCTGCGACATCTCGTCGTGCAGCGCCAGCGTGCCGCAGCCGGCGGCCCAGTTCACCGAGAACGCGATGCACGCGTATTCGAGCCCGAGTTCACGCGCGATCCCGGCCTCGGGCATCAGCGTCATGCCGACCATGTCGCAACCGTCGCGGCGCAGCCGGCGCACTTCCGCGGCGGTCTCGAGCCGCGGCCCCTGCGTGACGCCGTAGACACCGCCGTCGAGCGGCGGTGTCTCGAGTGACCTGCCGGCGGCGATCAGCCGTGCGCGCAGCACCGGGTCGATCGGGCGCGTGAACTCCACGTGCTGGGCATCGTCGTCGGGTCCGTTCCAGCAGCTGTGCGGACGTCCCCACGTGTAGTCGACGAGATCGTCGGGCAGCGCCAGCCGCCCGGGCTCGAACCACTGCGCGATGCTGCCGACCGCGTTGATCGCGATGACGCGAGAGACGCCGACGCGTCGCAGTGCCCAGAGGTTGGCGCGATAGTTCACCGCATGCGGCGGATACTCGTGTGCCCGGCCGTGGCGGGGCACGAACGCGATCGGCCAGCCGTCTAGCCTCGCGACCTGCACCGGCGCCGACGGCACCCCCCACGGCGTGTCGACGGCCTCGTCGCGCAGCACCTCGAGGCCGGGCGCCGTGTCGAGCCCGGTGCCCCCGATCACGCCGAGGTGCGGCGTCGCACGAGCCGCATCAGCCGCCATAGTCGCCCACCGCGTAGATTGCCGGCAGACCGCGCCAGTACTCGTGCAGGTCCATGCCGCAGCCGAACACGTAACGGTCGGGCACCTCGAGTGCGACGAAATCGACCGCGACACCGGGTGCGAGGCGCGCATGCTGCTTGCGCACCAGCACCGCGGTGAGCACGCGCGCGGCACCGGCGTCGCGGCAGGCCGACTGCACGGCTGCGATCGTGTGGCCCTCGTCGAGGATGTCGTCGACGATCACGACGCACTGGCCGGCCAGCGCCAGTCGTGGCGCGAGTCGCCAGCGCAGCGTAGCGCCGCGGCGGGCGCCCTCGTAGCGCGTCGCGTGCACGCAGTCGACCCGGTGTGCGAACTCCAGGCGCCGGCTCAGCTCCACCGTCGGCCACAGGCCGCCGGTCATCACCGCCAGCAGCACCGGAGCGTCGCCGCCGATCGCCGTGGTCAGTGCCGCGGCCTGCGCGTCCAGCGCCGACTGCACCGCCGCGGCGCTGTGTACGCATTCGGCGGCGTGCAGCGCCGCCCGCGCGTCGCCGGCGCTGAACTGCGCGTCAGCGGCGGGCGCAGCGCGGGCACCTGCCCGGGGTTGGTCATCCATCGTCGGTCTCCGCGTCAGCTCTCGAGCGTGAGGTCGGGCGCGCGTACCAGCGCGTTCACGGCCTCGACGGCCGACTGCCAGCGCGCCGACGCGTGCAGCGCATTGCGGCCATCGGGTCCGCGCCGCGCACGCAGCCTCACCAGGCGCACCTGCGAAACCGGATCACTCCATCCCTCAAGCTCGTCGAGCACGCGGTCGGCGGCGCGCGGGTTGTTGCAGATGAGCACCATGTCGCAGCCGGCATCGAGTGCTGCGCGCGCGCGCTCGGCCGGCCCGCCGGCGGCGGCGGCGCCGGCCATCATCAGGTCGTCGCTGAAGACCGCGCCCTCGAAGCCCATGCGCCGGCGCAGCTGGTTGCGCACCCACGCCCCGGAAAATCCGGCGGGCCGTGCGTCGACGACCGGGTAGATCACGTGGGCCATCATCACGCCCGGCAGGCCGACCTCCTGCAGGCGCGCGAACGGTTCGATGTCGTCGAGCAGCTCGCTCCATTCACGGCGGTCGACGGCCTCGGCGTGGTGCGAGTCGGCGACGGCGCCACCGTGGCCGGGAAAATGCTTGCCGACCGCCGCCATGCCGGCCTCGCGCATGCCGAGCATCAGCGCCTGGCCAAGCGCGGCGACCGCGGCAGGCGCGCTGTGCAGCGCACGGTCGCCGATCACCGCGGAGATGCCGTGATCGAGGTCGAGCACCGGCGCGAAGCTGAGGTCCACGCCGCAGGCGCGAAGCTCGGCGGCGAGCAGCCAGCCGAGCTGGCGGGCCTGCTCGCGCGCCGCACGCGGGTCGGCGTCGTAGACGTGCCCGAGCCGGCGCAGCGGCGGCAGCCGCGTGAAGCCCTCGGTGAAGCGCTGCACCCGTCCGCCCTCCTGGTCCACGGCGACGAGCAGCGCCGGATCGCGCAGCGCGTGCAGCTCGGTGACCAGTGCGCTGAGCTGCGCCGGGTCGACGAAGTTGCGGGTGAACAGGATCACGCCGCCGACCTCGGGGCGCAGCAGCCGCTCGCGCTCGTCCGGGCGCAGCTCCGGGCCCGCGAGGTCGACCATGACCGGTCCCAGTGCCATGGCGCTCAGCCGATCCGGACCGGCGTGCCGGCCGGTACCCGGTCGAACAGCGCGATCACCGCGTCGTTGCGCATGCGCACGCAGCCGTGCGAGCGCGGCACGCCCATCGGTTCGGTGTCGGGTGTGCCGTGGATGTAGATGTAACGTCGCATCGAGTCGACCTCCCCCAGCCGATTGAAGCCCGGTTCACAGCCGCTCAGCCAAAGGATGCGGCTGAGAATCCAGTCACGCGTCGGGGCCGCCGCGGCCAGCGCCTCGGACCACACCTCGCCGGTGGGCCGGCGCCCGACCAGCACCGTGCCGGCAGGCAGCCCGGCACCGATACGCGCGCGAACGATGTGGCGGCCGCGGGGCGTGCAGCCGCTGCCCTCGCGCTCGCCCGGCCCGTTCGCGGCGGTCGACACCGCCCACGTCGCAAGCCGCGCGGCGCCATCGTGCAGCGTCAGCTGCTGTTCGGCCAGCGACACGTCGATCCACAGCCCCTGCTCCACTGCCCGCTCCGTCTCCGCAACCTCCGCGCCGCCGGTGCCGCTAGCGCCGGTCGAATACCGCCATCGCCTCCACGTGCCCGGTGTGCGGGAACATGTCCATGACCCCGGCCGCCGTCAGGGCATAGCCCTGCTCGTGCACCAGCGTATGCGCGTCGCGCGCGAGCGTGCCCGGATGGCATGACACGTACACCACGCGCGACGGTCCGAGGCGCTTCATGATACGGCAGACTTCGGCTGCGCCGGCACGCGGCGGGTCGAGCAGCACGCGGTCCCAGCGCCCATCGGCCCACGGCCGCGGCTCGCGCTCGTCGAAGAGGTTCGCGGCGACGAAACGGGCATTGTCGATGCCGTTGCGCCGCGCGTTGGCCGCCGCCCGCGACACGAGCGTCGCCTCGCCCTCGACGCCACGCACCTCGCCGGCATAGCGCGCGAGCGGCAGCGAGAAGTTGCCGAGCCCGCAGAACAGGTCGAGCACGCGATGCTGCGGCGCAGGCGCGAGCAGCTCGACCACGCGCGAGACCATCGCGGTGTTGATGCCTGCGTTGATCTGGATGAAATCGGTGGGCAGGAATTCGAGCTCACAGTCGAAGGCCGGGTGTGCAAAACGCAGCGGCCCGGGGTCGGCATCGAGCGGCTCGACGGTGTCGGGCCCGCCGCTCTGCAGGTAGAGCTGCACGTCGTGGTGCGCGGCGAACGCGCGCAGGCGTTCGCGGTCGGCGTCGTCGGGCGGGTCGAGCACGCGCAGCACCAGCGCGACCGCATCGTCGCCGGCGGCAGCCTCGACCTGCGGCACGCGGTCGCGTATCGACAGCGACGAGACCAGCTCGCCCAGCGGTCCGACCAGCCGCGCGAGCGGCTCGACGAGCACCTCGCACCATTCCATGTCGGTGATGAAGTACTTCATCCGCTCGCGAAAACCGACCAGCGCGCGTTCACCTTTTGCGGCGACGTACTTGACGCCGAGCCGTGCCCGGCGCCGGTAGTGCCAGACCGGGCCCTCGAGCGGCGCGAGCACCTCGGCCGGCGTGACGCGCCCGATGCGCTCGAGCGCGTCGAGTAGCGCCCGTTCCTTAAGCGCGAGCTGTGCGGCCGGCGCCATGTGCTGCAGCGCGCAGCCGCCGCAGATGCCGTACACCGCGCAGCGCGGCTGTACGCGGTTCGGCGACGCCTCGCGCACCGCGACCACCTGGCCGTCGTCGTGGCGCCGCTTGCGCCGGCGCAGCTGCACGTCGACGCGTTCACCGGCGATCGCCCCGTGCACGAACAGCGTCTTGCCATCGACGTGGGCGACCCCGCTGCCGTCGTGGCTGGTCTGCTCGATGTGCACGTCCTCGAACAGCGGCAGTGGTTTTCTCACCCGCCGCCCTCCGCGGGTGACCAGGCCTCGAGGAACGCCAGCCAGTGCTCGCCGGGCAGCGTCCCGAGCGTGTCACGCAGCAGCGTGGTCTCGCGGTCGAGGTCAGTGTCGTCGAGCGTGCCGCGCATGTGCTGGTAGTGCAGGTAGACGAGGTAGGTGTTGACCGCGTCGGTCTCACAGTAATCGCGTATGCGTTCGATGCCGCCGTCACGCCACGCGCCATACACGTCGGCGCCGCTCATGCCCATCTTGCCCGGCAGGCCGAGCAGCACGGCGATCTCGTCGAGACGGGCGCGGCCCGAAGCCTGGTAACCGGCGAGCACGTCCATCAGGTCGGTGTGCCGCGAATGAAAGCGGTTGAGGTAGTTGTTGAAGCGAAACGACGCGTCGCGCTCGCCGCTTTCCCAGTAGCGCGGGGCGCTGATGCCGTGGCGCAGTGCGCGGTAGTGCAGCACCGGCAGGTCGAAGCCGGAACCGTTCCATGACACCAGGTCGGGCGAAAAGCGCTCGATGCCCTCGAAGAAGCGGCGCACGAGTTCGGCCTCGTCGGAATCGGCCTCGCCGAGGCTCCAGACACGCAACCCGCCGCCCTGGCGCAGCACCACCGAGATCGCGACGATGCGGTGCTGGGGCAGCGCGAGGAACTCGTGGCCGACCTGCTGGCGACGGCGCATCAGCATCAGCTGCGCGACGTCGTCGTCGGGCAGATCGCCAAGCCCGTGCAGTCGCCGCCCGAAGGCCACGTCGGGCACGGTCTCGATGTCGAAGGCGAGGCAGTTGAGCATCGGCGGGTCAGCCTCCGGGCGCCGGTGTGCGCATCAGCACGGCCATCGCGACGACGAGACCGGCCTCGTCGGTGAGCGTGATGTGGGCCTCGCCTACACCGAGATCGCGCGCGCGGCGCGCCCCGCGTGGCGACCAGATCACTTCCGGACGGCCCCACGGGTTCGACGTGATGCCGACATCGCGTATCCACACGCCGTGCGCGAAGCCGGTGCCCAGCGCCTTGACGATGGCCTCCTTGGCCGCGAAGCGCATCGCGAGAAAACGCACCGGGCGCTTCGCGCCTGCATAGAGTTCGCGCTCGGCCGGCAGCAGCAGGCGTTCGACGAAACGCTCGCCGAAGCGCTCGAGGCTGCGTTCGATGCGCCGGACCTCGACGACGTCGCTGCCGATGCCGAAGATCACGCCGCGCGGGCTTGCAGGATGAGGTGCTTCATCTCGAGGACCGCGGTCGACAGCCCGTCGAAGACCGCGCGCGCGATGATCGCGTGGCCGATGTTGAGCTCGACGAGCTCGGGGATCGCCGCGACCGGCAGCACATTGTGATAGTGCAGGCCGTGGCCGGCGTGCACGGTCAGGCCGATGGCCTGGCCGTGCGCGGCGGCACGGCGCAGGCGTTCGAGTTCGACGGCCCGCTCGCGCTCGGTCGAGGCTTCGGCCCAGGCCCCGGTGTGCAGTTCGACGACCGGCGCGCCCGCGTCGCGCGCGGCATCGAGCTGGCGCGGCTCGGGATCGATGAACAGCGACACCCGGCTGCCGCAGTCGGCGAGACGCGCCACTGCGGCGGCGACGCGGTCGGCCTGGGCGACCACGTCGAGCCCGCCCTCGGTGGTGAGCTCTTCGCGCCGCTCAGGCACGAGGCAGCAGTCTTCGGGGCGGATGTCGGCGGCGATCGCGAGCATCTCGTCGGTGATCGCCATTTCCAGGTTCATGCGCGTCTGCAGCACGCCCTTGAGGTTCTGCAGATCACGGTCCTGGATGTGGCGGCGATCTTCACGCAGATGCAGCGTGATCGAGTCGGCGCCGGCCTGCTCGGCCATCAGCGCCGCGTAGACCGGATCGGGATAACGCGTGCCGCGCGCCTGGCGCAGCGTCGCGACGTGATCGATGTTCACTCCGAGCAGCATCGGCTTCATCAACGCTCTCCACCTTCCCTGGTATTCGTGCCCGGACCGGCAAAACGGCGCATCGCGTGCAGCACCTCGCGGCTTCGCAGCGGCCGCCCGCCCAGGTACAGGTCCAGGCTTGCACCAAGCAGCCGGCGTGCCGCGTGCAGTGCGGCGCGGTCGGCGAAGCGGCCCTCGCGCAGGCCGATCAGCGTACTGCCGTCGACGGTGATGCCACCGCTGGCGGCGTCGCCTTCGATGCGACGCGGGCCGGCTTCGAGCACGTATTCGTAGCGCCCCTGCGGCTCGAGTAGCGCACCGTCAACAATATCATGTTCGAGATTGAGCCCGTAGCCGAGCGCCTCGAGCAGCGCGAGTTCGAAGCGACGCAACGGCACCGCGACCTGGCCGCCGGCCAGTGCTTCGAGCACCTCCCGATACGGCACCCACAGCGCCGGCGCGGGGTCGTCGCGTACGAGCAGCCTCACGATCAGTTCGTTCACGTAAAAGCCGGCGAGCAGCGCGTCGCCTGCGAGGACCAGCGCATGGCCGTCGGCCTCGGCACCCGTCAGCGTCATGAGTTCGCCGCGTCCCGACATGGACAGGCGCAACGGCACGAACGGCTGCAGCAGCGCGCGGTTGCGGCTGCGCCCGCCACGCGCGCCGCGGGCGACCGCGCCGACGCGGCCGTGGGTCTCGGTCCAGAGCTCGAGCAGCAGGCTGCTGTCGCGGTAAGGACGCCGGTGCAGGATCCAGCCCGGTTCGAGCAGGCGCTGGTGCGACGCGCTCATTGGCCGAGGTAGCCCGCCTCCCGCAGCGCGGCGTCGTCATCGGCCCAGTCGGCACGCACCTTGACCCACAGCTCGAGATACACCTTGCGCTCGAGCAGTTTCTCGAGCTCGCGCCGCGCGGCGGTGCCGATGGTCTTGAGCATGCGCCCCTGGCTGCCGATGACGATCGCCTTGTGGCGCTCCTGCTCGACCCAGATCACCGCGCCGGCATGCACCAGGCCCTGCTCGCTTGCATCGAAACGCTCGAGATGAACCGCGATGCCATAGGGAAGCTCATCCTGAAGATGAAGCATCAGCTTCTCGCGTACGATTTCGGCGATCTGCGTGGGTACGTCGCTGTCGGTGACCATCTCGGGTGGAAAGAGCGCCTCGCACTCGGGCAGCGCGGCGGTCACCACCGACACGAGCTGGTCGGTATTTTCGCGCCGGCGCGCCGACACCGGCACGAGCTCGGCGCCCGGACACAGCGCCGCGACGGCCTCGACGCGCGGCAGCATCGCCCGGCGCGGGCGCACCAGGTCGATCTTGTTCAGCGCGATCACCACCGGCCGGCCGCTGTCGCGCGCGGCCGCGAGCACCGACCGGTCGGCATCGTCGAGCCGGCGCACGTCGACGACCACGAGCACCACGTCGGCGTCGGCCAGCGCGCTGCGCGCGGACTCATTCATCACCCGGTTGAGCCGCCGGCGTCCGCCCCCGTGCAGGCCGGGCGTGTCGAAGAACACGAGCTGGGCGTCATAGGTGTTCAGCACGCCCATCACGCGCCGGCGGGTCGTCTGCGGGCGCGGCGTGACGATGCTGACCTTGCGTCCGAGCAGCGCGTTCAGCAGCGACGACTTCCCGACGTTGGGCCGTCCGACGAGTGCGACATAGCCGGCACGATGCACGCTCATGAGCCTTCCGCCTGCAGGTGCGCGAGCGCGCGTTCGGCCGCGGCCTGCTCGGCATGGCGACGGCTGGTGCCCTCGCCGGTAAAACTCAGCGACAGCTCGGCAAGTTCGCAATGCACGGTGAACTCCTGTGCGTGTTCTTCGCCACGCACGTCGACGACCTGGTAGCCGGGCAGCCCCCAGCCGCGTCCCTGCAGCAGCTCCTGCAGGCGCGTCTTCGGATCCTTGAGTTCGTGCCCCGCCGGGAGTGCCGCGAGTCGCGGTGCGAACAGCCGCTCGACCACGCCGCGGGCGGCGGCCTCGCCGCCGTCGAGGTAGATGGCACCCAGCAGCGCTTCGAAACCGTCGGCGAGGATGGACCGACGGTGGTGGCCGCCGGACTTGAGTTCACCACCGCCGAGAATCAGGTGTTCACCGAGCCCGATGTCCACGGCGACCTCCGCGAGCGTCGCACCGCGCACGAGTATGGAGCGCAGCCGGCTGAGATCGCCCTCGCTGTGATCGGCGCGCGCGTGGTAGATCATGTCGGCGATGATGAAACTGAGCAGCGCGTCGCCCAGAAATTCAAGGCGCTCGTTGTGATCGCGCCGGCGCGCGCTGCGGTGGGTGAGTGCCTGCTCGAGCAGCCCGGGGTCGGTGAAGCGGTACCCCAGGCACCCGTACAGCCATTCGGCCGTGCGGATCACCGCCTGATCTCGACCTGCCGATCGAAGTTGGCCACCAGCGAGATGTTGCCAAGATACGGCGCCCTGCCCTCGTACTCGATACGCACCACCCAGCCGCCGCTGCCCTGGCTGATGTCGAAGTCGCGCGCGTTCACGGTGCTGACGCTTTCGACGTTGAGGCGGCGCTCGATCGCATTGCGTATCGCCACCGGCGATGCGCCCTGCCCGTCGAGTTCGGACTTCACGCTGTTCATGACGCTGGCGACGGCCATGTGCTCGAGATAGATGGGCACGAGCCGGAGTCCGCCGTAGGCGACCACGCCGATCAGCGCCGCAAGGATCAGGAAGCCGATGAAGGTGATGCCGCGTTGTCGTTGTCTCATGGTGCGTACCCGTCGCTGCGTGGCCCATCCGCGCTTTGGACGCATTCTACCCCCCGCGCCCGCGCCGCGCCCACACGCGAGCGTGACGCGGCGCACGAAACGTGCGCCACGTTCAGCGGATCGGGTTGCCGATGCGCTCCCAGACCGGCGAACGCCGCTCCGAATCCCAGCTCATCCAGATCCGCACCGCGCGGCCCACGAGCAGCTGCTCGGGGATCATCCCGACCTCGTTGTAACGGCTGTCGGTGCTGTTGTCGCGGTTGTCGCCCATGACGAAGTAATGGCCGTCCGGTATGCGGAAGGTCCCCTCGCGGCTGCCGCCCTGGAGATGCCACAGCACCTCGTGCTCACCGGCGCCGAGCTGTTCGCGTCCGAGCCGCAGCAGCGGGTCCGGTGACTCAGGCCAGCGGCCGATCTCGCGCACCGGTACCGGCTCCTCGTTCACGTAGAGCTGGCGGTCGCGATAGACGACGGTATCGCCCGGCAGGCCCACCACGCGCTTGATGTAGTTGGTCGCCGGGTCACGCGGCAGGCGAAACACCATCACGTCGCCGCGTTGCGGTGCGCCCAGCGGCATCACCAGTGTGTTGCTCACCGGCAGCCGCAATCCGTAGGAGAACTTGCTGACAAAGATGAAATCGCCGGCGCGCAGTGTAGGCATCATCGAGCCCGAAGGAATTCTGAACGGCTCGAACATGAACGAACGCACGACGAGCACGACCAGGATGATCGGAAAAAAAGAGCGCGCGTACTCGACGATCACCGGCTCGGGCGCGGGCTCCTCTCCGCCAGCTGCCGTGCGCCTTTTGCGCAGCACCCACACGTCCAGCGCCCAGATCGCGCCGGTGATCACCGTCAGCAGCACGAGGATGAATGCAAAGTCGAAAACCAAGTCAGTACTCCCGAACCCGCTATTTCCTGTCGACCTGCAGGACGGCGAGGAAAGCCTCCTGCGGAATCTCGACGCTGCCGACCTGCTTCATGCGCCGCTTGCCGGCCTTCTGCTTCTCGAGCAGCTTGCGCTTGCGCGATACGTCACCGCCGTAGCACTTGGCAGTGACGTTCTTGCGCAGCGCCTTGACGGTGGTGCGCGCGATGATCTGATTGCCGATCGCCGCCTGAATCGCGACGTCGAACATCTGCCGCGGAATCAGCTCGCGCATACGCTCGACGAGGTCACGCCCGCGCGGGTACGCGGTGTCGCGGTGCACGATGATCGACAGCGCATCGACGCGTTCCTTGTTGATCAGCACATCGAGGCGCACGAGCTTTGCCGCCTCGAAGCGGTCGAACTCGTAGTCGAAGGACGCAAACCCGCGGCTGCACGACTTCAGGCGGTCGAAGAAGTCGAGCACCACTTCCGAAAGCGGCAGCTCGAACTCCAGCTGCACCTGGCTGCCGAGGTACAGCATCTTGCGCTGTACGCCGCGCTTTTCCATGCACAGCTGCATGATCGCGCCGACGTGATCCTGCGGCGTGAGGATGGTGGCGATGATGATCGGCTCACGAATCTCGACGATCTCGTTCACCGGCGGCAGGTGGGTGGGATTGTCGACGTAGAGCGTCTGCTCGTCGGTGGTCACGACCTCGTAGATGACGGTCGGCGCGGTGGTGATGAGGTCGAGGTTGTATTCGCGCTCGAGGCGCTCCTGGACGATCTCCATGTGCAGCATGCCGAGGAAACCGCAGCGGAACCCGAAACCGAGTGCGCCCGAGGATTCGGGTTCGAAGTGCAGCGCGGCATCGTTGAGCCGGAGCTTGTTCAGCGCCTCGCGCAGGTCCTCGTACTGGTCGGCGTTGATCGGGAACAGACCTGCGAAAACACGCGGCTGCACCATCTGGAACCCGGGCAGCCGCTCGCTGCAGGGGCGCGCCGAGTGGGTCATCGTATCGCCGACCGGCGCGCCGTCGATCTCCTTGATGCCCGCGATCACGAAACCCACATCACCGGTACGCAGCAGGTCACGGTCGGTCATCTTCGGCGTGAACATGCCGACGCGGTCGACCGGGTGCACGCGCTCGGTGGACATGACGCGCACCTTGTCGCCGCGGCGGATCGAGCCGTTGACGACGCGCACGAGTGAGACGACCCCGACGTAGTTGTCGAACCACGAGTCGATGATCAGCGCCTGCAGCGGTGCATCGGGGTCGCCGACGGGCGGCGGGATCCGCCGCACGATTTCCTCGAGCAACTCGTCGACGCCCTCGCCGGTCTTTGCGCTGACGCGCAGTGCGCCGACCGCCTCTATGCCGATGACGTTCTCGATCTCCTCGATCACGCGTTCGGGTTCGGCCTGCGGCAGGTCGATCTTGTTGAGCACCGGGACGACCTCGAGGCCCTGGTCGATCGCGGTGTAGCAGTTGGCTACGCTCTGCGCCTCGACGCCCTGCCCGGCATCGACGACGAGCAGCGCGCCCTCGCACGCGGCGAGCGAGCGCGACACCTCGTAGGAGAAGTCCACGTGGCCGGGTGTATCAATGAAATTCAGCGTATAGCGGTGCCCGTCGCGGGCCTCGTACTCGAGCGAAACGCTGTGGGCCTTGATGGTGATGCCCCGTTCGCGCTCGAGGTCCATGGAGTCGAGCACCTGTTCGTCCATCTCGCGCGCGCTCAGTCCGCCGCAGATCTGGATCAGCCGGTCGGCGAGCGTCGACTTGCCATGGTCGATGTGCGCAATGATCGAAAAGTTGCGAATGTGCTCCATGCGGAAGGTGCTTTCCCGGGTCACGACACGGCGAGGGCCGTCAAAATCAAACGATTATACCGACTCGCCGGCCGCGCCGCGGCACGGGCCGTGCTCAGGCTTCCAGCCGCTGCTCGAGTGCCGCGGTATCCAGGTGGTAGTGGCAGATCTCGTCGTCGCCGCAGGTGAGCACCGGCACGCGCGTGCCGTGGCGCTCGACCAGGCGCGGATCGCAGTCTATGTCGATGAGTTCGACCTCGGCGCGGCCGCGGATGCGAGGCAGCAGCGCCTCAAGCATCAGCTCGCAGAGATGACACCCCTCGCGGGTGTAAAGCGTGAGGCGTTTCACCGCGCGCCGATGGCCGCAGGCGCCAGCCGCGGCCGCAGCCGTGGGGCCTGCCGCCGCGCCTCGCGGCGACCCAGCCACAGCCCTGCGAACAGCCCCGGCAGCGCCGCGAGCGCCGCCCCGACATCGCCCGCGCCTGCCGCGGAGGCCAGCAGCACCGCGACGAGCAGCCCCGCCAGCGGATAGCCATAGCCGGCAACGGCCGCGGCCAGCACCCGGCGCGGCTCGATCAGCAGCGCGACCTCGCTGCCGACCGCCGGCGGCGAACCCACAGCGGGCGCGGCGACGGTGAACACCAGCGCGCCGCGCCGGCGCAGCCCCAGCGCCTGCCCGCAGCCCACGCCGCGCGCACACGGGCCGCAGCCGGGACGCGGCGTCACCCGCACCGTGACGCCGTCAGCGCCCACCGCGAGCACCTCGGCGGTGCAGCGCTCGGCACTGCCGTCGGCGGCGGCGTCCGCAGGACCCGCCTCAGCGATCATCGGCTTCGCCATTCTCTTCCAGGGACTCGGCGATGGTGCGCACCGTGAGCGCCGGCACCTCGCCCACGGCGGTGATCATCCGGCCGCTGATACGCAGCGAGTACGCGTTGGCACCGCCCATACGCGCCAGGCCCAGCGGCCATTCGGCCTCGGATTCACCCCCCCCTTCCTCGACGAACACCGACACCGCGGCCAGACCGTCGGAGTAGACGAGCTGCTGGACCACGTGGGGGGCGCCGTCGATGCGGCTGACGGTCGAGGCCTTGAGCTGGAACCCGCCCGGCAGGTTGCCGGCGCGCCATGCAACGCGCACGTCGCCGGGTTCGCGTTCGCGCCGCAGCCACGTGAACCCCTCGGTGGATGTCGTGGCGTCGAGCGCCGATTCGGGGATCGATTCGGGCAGGCGGATGTTGGTGAACAGCAGCTGCTCGACGATATTGCCGTCGGTGTCGCGCATCTGCGTCTTCAGCGGCATCGCGCTGGCCTCGTCGAGCCAGAGCCGGAAGCCGTAGCGGTAGTCGTCGCGCGGCGCGATGGTCAGCACGCGCGCACTGCGCCCGGCCACGCGTTCGACCCCGCCGATCGAGAATTCGTAGTAGTCAGCGACCTCTTCACTGTAGGCCGGCAGCGCCGCCTGCAGCGGATTGCGATCGCGCCGGTGTTCGACGAGCACCAGCCCGCGGTCGGGCAGGATGCAGGTGACCTCGTCCTCGTGGCGGATGATCTCGCGGCCCGCGCCGTCCATCGACACCAACCGCTCGCTGCTGCGGCCGTCGGCGTGGCGGTGGATGATGTAGAGCGTCTCGACCTCGCCCGCGTGCATGTGCACGAAGGTGCCCTCGTAGTTGAGCGTCTGTACGGCTTCGCCCATTCGCGACAGCCACTCGCTGGGCTCGGCGTGTACGCCCTGCGCCCCGGCCAGCACGCTGAAGGCCGCAGCGGCGAGCGCCATCCCGCACAGACGCCGTGCACGGGGCATGGCGCTTATTCCGCGCGCGGCGCGGCGTCGTCGGCCGACGCCTCTCCGTCTGCGTCGTCGCCAGCCGCGGCCGGTGGCAGCGTCAGCTCGAAGCGACCGCTGATCGCCTGCGCGGCGGAGGTGCCGACGATGCCGCTCTGGATGCTCTTGCGCCCCAGCGAGCCGGCATATTCGCCGTGCGACATCAGGTAGTTGGTCAGGCGCACCGGTGGCGGCATCACGCCGCGCGTGAACATGTCGTCAGCGTCGGCGGCGGCGCTTTCCCGCGTCACGGGCGCGACCGTGTAGCTCGCCGCGGTGGCCTCGGCGTCGGCGGTGACACCGTCACCGGCGCCGCCGCCCTGCAGCCCGAGCACCGCCGCGAGCGCGACCGCCGCCGCGACACCGGTGCCCGCGACCGGACGCCACCAGCGGCTGTCGCCGGCCGGCGCGCCGCCCGCCTGTTCCGCCGCCTCCGGCGCGGCCTCGGCTTCGAGTGCCCGCGCAACGCGGTCTGCAAGGCCGGGCCCGGGTGCGAGGTCACCGCGCAGCGCATGGCCGATCAGCAGATAGCGCC
This sequence comes from Gammaproteobacteria bacterium, assembly GCA_003567855.1. GTDB lineage: Bacteria > Pseudomonadota > Gammaproteobacteria > Steroidobacterales > PWYM01 > PWYM01. The sequence goes on from PWYM01000221.1 coordinate 28,697, forward strand.
GCGCCGCGTCGTGCGAGGCCTGATCGCTGGCCAGGCGTCTGACCAGCAGCTCGCTCTCGGCCTCCGAGAGCTCACCGTCGATGAAAGCGGAAACCTGGCTGGCGACCTGTTCGTTCATAGTCAGCATCCCGTGTTCAGTCCAGAAGTGGACCGATTTTCCTGTCTATCGCTTCGCGGGCCCTGAAGATGCGAGAGCGCACGGTACCCACCGGGCATTCCATGGTCTGCGCGATCTCCTCGTAACTCATGCCTTCCATCTCGCGCAACACGATCGCGGTGCGCAGATCCGGTGGCAGGTCGGCAATCGCCTGCTGCACCGTCTGGTTGATCTCCTCCGACAGCACCAGCCCTTCCGGCGTGTCGCCGTCACTGAGCAGGTGCGAGGCGTCGAAGGGCTCGTTGTCCTGGGTGTCGATTTCGAAGTCCACCGGCCTGCGCTTGGCCGCAACCAGGTGGTTCTTGGCGGTGTTGATCGCGATGCGGTACATCCACGTGTAGAAGGCGCTGTCACCGCGGAAGCGCGGCATGGCCCGGTACGCCTTGAGGAAGGCGTCCTGGGCGACGTCGAGCGCCTCCGATGGATCCCGCACATATCGCATGATCAGCTTCTGGATCTTGTGCTGATACTTCAGCACCAGCAGGTCGAAGGCCTTTCGGTCGCCCTGCTGCACCCGTTTGACCAGCGCCGCGTCGGAGTTCGGCTCGGGGCTCATGCAGATGTCCCGGCCGACGCGCCCGATCGTGCTGGCGTCCACAGTTCTGGACTGCACCAGCGCGCAGAAGTTCGGTTGGCGTATGATTTTCTTGTTGGCGAAACGCGCATGAACGGGTCGTGTCCCTGGGAGCAAACCGCGATTCTAGCAACTGCCCCGCGGCCTCGACAGGAATATCAGCGACTTGGCTTTACGGCACGGCCCAACTGGCGGGCTGCGACGCGGGCGCCGGCGGATGGCGAAGCAGTGTACGCACGAGGCGCCAGCGTCGTTCACCCACGCGGTCGCGGTGCACGACGAAGTGGCGTTTGCGCAGGCGCCCGGTGCGCAGCGTGACAACCGCGAGCCGCGTGCCGAGCGCGCAACGCCCCGCCACAGGCCACGGCCCGAGGACCGCGCCGTGCAGCCCGGGTCGCTGCCACCACCAGCCACCGTCGAACCAGTGCAGCGTGCCCTGTACGCGGCCCGCGGCGCCGAACGCCGCGGCGACACACAGACTGATGAGCGCGAGCGCCAGCGGCCACGCGAGGCCCGCCGCGAGCACGGCGACCACCGCGGCGGCGGTCCCCGCCACCACCCCCGCACGCGCGCCACGCGTCAGGCCGCAATCGACCGACAGCACCGGCCCGCGTGGTGTGTTCACGTGTCGCGATCCGCTGCGAGCGCGCCGCGAATGCGCGCGATGAGCGCCTCGTCGGCCGGGTCCACCGGGCGTTCGCGCCGGAGCAGGTACCCGGCGAGCCGCGGGTCCGGGAGCTCGAGCAGCGCGTCGAACCGCGCACGCCCGGCGGCATCGAGCGTGGCGTAGTCGCGTTCGACGAACGCCTCGAGCAGGCGGTCGAGCTCACGCATGCCGCGGCGGCAGCGCCACCGCAGCCGGGCGAGTTCGCGTGGGTCGGCGGTCATTGCCGGGGAGCCGCAGGGGCGCCGGTCAGTGGCGCCGCTCGGCCATCAGCTGCTTGATCTCGCCGATCGCGCGCGCCGGGTTCAGCCCCTTCGGACAGGTGCGGGTGCAGTTCATGATCGTGTGGCAGCGGTACAGCCGGAACGGATCCTCGAGCATGTCGAGGCGCTCGCCGGTAGCCTCATCGCGGCTGTCGACGATCCAGCGATACGCCTGCAGCAGGATGGCCGGGCCGATGTAGCGGTCGCCGTTCCACCAGTAACTCGGGCAGGCCGTGGAGCAGCACGCACACAGGATGCACGCGCTCGGCTCGTTGATCTTCGCCTGGTCCTCGCGCGACTGCAGCCGCTCGCGGTCCGGCGGCGCCGGCGTCTGGCTCTGCAGCCACGGCTTGATCGACGCGTACTGCGCGTAGAAGTTGGTGAGATCCGGCACCAGGTCCTTGATGACCGGCATGTGCGGCAGCGGGTAGATCTTCACGTCGCCGCGCACGTCGTCGATCGCCTGCGTGCACGCGAGCGTGTTGGTGCCGTCGATGTTCATCGCGCACGAGCCGCAGATGCCTTCGCGGCACGAGCGGCGGAAGGTCAGCGTCGCGTCGATCTCGTTCTTGATCTTGATCAGCGCGTCTAGAACCATCGGCCCGCAGCTGTCGAGGTCCACGTCGTAGGTGTCGACGCGCGGGTTGTCGCCGCTGTCGGGGTCATAGCGGTAGACCGCGAAGCGGCGTATGTTCTTCGCGCCCTCGGGCGCGGGAAAATTGCGGCCTCGCGTGACGCGCGAGTTGGCGGGAAGTCGGAACTGGGCCATCGGCTCTGATCCTCGTCAGTAGGTCCGGGCAACGGGCGGAACGACTTCCACCTCGTCGGTCAGCGTATTCATGTGCACCGGGCGGTAGTCGATGTCGACCTTGCCGGCCTCGTCGCACCACGACAGCGTGTGCTTCATCCACTGCTCGTCGTCGCGGTCGGGGTGGTCCTCTCGTGCGTGGGCGCCGCGGCTCTCGGTGCGGTTGCGCGCCGAGAACATCGTCGTCATCGCCTGGCCGAGCAGGTTCTCGAGTTCAAGCGTCTCGACGAGGTCGGTGTTCCAGACCATGGAGCGGTCGTCGACGTTGACGCTGGCGAACGACGCGACCACATCGCCGAGCTTGCGCACGCCCTCGTCCAGCGACTCACCGGTGCGGAAGACAGCGGCATGCGACTGCATCACGCGCTGCATGCGGTCACGTATGGCCGCGGTGCGCTCACCACCCTTCGCGTGACGCAGCCTGTCGAGGCGCGCGACGGTCGCGTCGCCGGCGTCGTCGGGCAGCGCGCGGTGACGGGTGCCCGGCTTGAGCACGCGACCGAGATGCTTCGCGGTGGCGCGGCCGAACACGACGAGGTCGAGCAGCGAGTTCGACCCCAGCCGGTTGGCGCCGTGCACCGACACGCACTCGGCCTCGCCGGCGGCGTACAGGCC
>PWYM01000125.1 GCA_003567855.1 Gammaproteobacteria bacterium
TCGTGGTGCTCTATCTGGGCCGCGTTGTCGAGCGTGGCCAGGCGCGCGCGCTGATCGACTCGCCGGCGCACCCGTATACCGCCGCGCTGGTGTCGGCGGTGCCCGTGATCGACGAAACCAGTGGTCGGGAACGCATCGTGCTCGGCGGCGAGCCGCCATCTCCGCTCGCGCCACCGCCGGGCTGCCCGTTCCACCCGCGGTGTCCTGTTGCGCGTGACCGCTGCCGCGAGGAACGCCCCGAGCTCGTGCCGGTAGCCGGCGGTGGCGAATCCGCGTGCTTCTACCCGCACGAACTCCAGCTGCAACCCGCGGCAGCCCACATGGGCCGCTGATACATTGATCAGCGCAGTTCGTCGACCGGTGGCACGTCGATGAAACGCCCGCCCTCGAGGCGGCCTTCCATGAAGTCGGGCGGGTCGAGTTCCCGGTAGACCGTGACCAGCACCTCCGCGGCGTGCTTGCGAAATTCCACGAGTTCGCGATAGGTGTCGGAATACCAGAAGGCCTGCGCGTGCGCGAGGCACGGGAAGCGGGCGATGACGGTAAACGCGTTGTCGGGGTACTCACCCTCAAAGACGTCCACCGGCGGGCCTACATGCAGGTAGTAGCCACTGGTCGCGGGGTAAAGTTCCGCCGCCTGCAGCGCCTGGGCGTACTCTCGCATGCGCGCCGGATCGGTGATCGTGCCGCGCACGACCATCAGCACCGGCTGCGTGCAACCTTCGGCGTCGGGTTCGGCGGACGCCGCGGCAAGCTCGGCGCCGGTCGGCCGGTCGCCCTGTTCAGGCGTGTCACCGCCTCCGGCCAGCACGTAGCCGCCTGCGACGCCCAGCAGCAGTGTCCCCAGTACAGCCCATGCAAACTTCATGACGACTCCCTGAACCCCGGGGTTCCTGCGGGCGGCCCGTCAGGGCCGCTCGGCCTCGGACGTCTGTACCAGCAGCCACGCGATCAGGTCGGCGCGATCATCGGCGCTTCGCACGCCGGCGAACTGCATGCGGTTACCCGGCACGAAACTGCTCGGACGCGCCAGCCACTCGTCCATCGTCTCCGGCGTCCACACGATGTCGGCGTTACGCAGCGCATCGGAGAAGTTCCAGTCGCGCTGGGCCGCCGGCTGACCCCACATGCCCCACAGGTTGGGCCCGGTGGGGCGGTGAGGATCATCCTCACCCAGCGTGTGGCACGCACGGCATTGCAGGAACAGGCGCTCGCCACGGCTGAAGTCGGCGTTGGCGAAGCGCGGGATCTCGAGGTATTCGCCGGCGCTCAGCACCTCGGCCTTGCGCGGATCGGCCTCCCTCGTCTCGGCGCCGTTCGCCGCGGGCGCGTCGGCCGCCGTATCATCACGCGGTGGCGGCGCATCGCCGCACCCGCCGAGCGTCATCGACACTGCGATCACCAACCCCGCGGCGAACGCACCGCGCCCCATCATGGTCCCCGGTCTTTGCATGATCCGTCCTTATAAACCTTGTTGTTCCGTCGTCCCCGCGGCATCGTAGCCGCGCGCCTGCCTGAGCTCAATCCGGGCGCGTCAGTGCGCCATACCCCGAAGCTGCTTCTCCATGGCGGCGGCCGTCGTGACCTCGCAGTAGCGTCGCCCCACGTCGCGCAGGTTCGCCTGGTGCGGGCCTTCATCGACATCACCGACGCAGTCTTCCGGCACGAATACGCGGTAGCCGTGCGAGAAGGCATCGTTGACCGATGCACGCACGCAACCGCTGGTCGTGCAACCGGTAATGATGACCGTGTCCACGCGCTGGCGGTGCAGGAAGGTCGTCAACGGCGTCAGGAAGAAGATCGACGGCGCGTTCTTGCAGAAGACGAAATCATGATCGGGATCATGGATGCGCTCGTCCATTGCAGTACATGGATGGCCGTGGAAGAACTCCTCCTGTACCGGCTTCACTTTCCAGTGCGGCATGTCGGCCGGACTGTCGTAAGCCGTGTAGCAGCTCGCGACGGGCACGCCGAGCGGACGGGCAACGCGCAGGAGCTCGGCGGTGCGATCGGTCGCCCTCTGGATCATGTCGAGTCCCCCGAGTGGGAACCGGGGGTCGGTGAATGCCAGCTGGAAATCGACGACGAGGATTGCCGCGCGTTCACCGAAGGCGATGCGACTGGCGGCGTCGCCGTATCCAACGTTCGAGTAGCTGTCAGTCAAAACCTCTCTCCCCTGAAAGCAGTACGGGCATCCCGCCGTGCATCACCCCCCCAGCAGCCGCTCGAGGTCCGCATCCGGACAGTCGACGGTGCTTCCGGGGCGCACCCAGCGCCATTCTGACGGCGTGACTTCTCGGTAGTTGGCGAGTCGCCGCGCATTGGCAAGCCACTGGCCGGGCGTGTCGTCCGTCGACGGGCGAAACAGCGCATAGCCGGCAAACCACTTCACTTCATGGCGGACACAGTACAGCCAGTGGCTGCGTCCGATGTTGGCCAACCCGGTGACGTGCCCGCATTGCGGGCAGCCGCCGAACCGGTCGAGTACCCGGCGCCTGAAAGGAACGATTCTGCCCACTAAACGAGCGCTGTGTCACGAAAACGACCACCTGATGTTTCCGTTGTATCGCTGCCGAGTCAATACTTGGCGCAGATACACTCACGCTGGGCCGGCGGCCCGCTTGCGGGTGGCTGCCGGCGCCGCCCTCGGGCATGGAGCCCCGGATGACAACACACACCAGGGACGCCGCGCCACGCTGCACGGCGTGCCGCGACGGCACCACTGTCGATTTCGACTTCACGATGGCCTTCCAGCCGATCGTCAACCCTGATGTCTGCCGCAGCCTGGGCATCAAGCTGATCGCCGAGGGCATCGAGACCATCGAGGAGCTGTCATTCCTCGAGCAGCTCGGGATCGAGATGTTCCAGGGTTACCTGTTCGCGCGCCCCGGCTTCGAATCACTGCCGGAGCCGGAGTGGCCCGAGATCCCGCTCGACCCGGCACTGGCGGAGTCTACGCTGACGCTCGCGCGCGCCTGAGCACCGGCTAGATAAGCGACCATCAGATCGGGCTGGTCGACGAACAGCCCGTCCGCTGGCATGGGTACGTAACCGTGATGTCACGAACCCCGATTAACGTGCGCGTTCAACGTCCGCATATCGATCGGGAGTTACGGCGTACCGGATTCTATCCAGCGCGTTGCTCTGCCTGCTGGCGCTCAATGCGGCGATGGCCGGGGACGAGTGCCGGCGTGGCGATCTCGCCCCCCACCTGTGCGACCGAAGCGGTGACCTGGTCGCCGACCCGCCGCGCGCCTCACGCGAACTGCGCGATCCACGCACGCTGATCTTCGCCTACACGCCTGTTGAAGATCCCGCGGTATACGGGCGCGTGTGGACCGGCTTCATCGACCATCTGTCGGCCGTGACGGGGAAGCGGGTACGGTTCTTTCCGGTGCAGTCCAACGCCGCCCAGCTCGAGGCGATGCGCGCCGGTCGGCTGCATGTGGCCGGATTCAATACCGGGTCTGCGCCGCTGGCGGTCAACTGCGCCGGCTTCGTGCCGTTCGCGATGATGGCGCGCGAGGATGACAGCTACGGCTACCAGATGGAGATCATCGTGCGCGCGGATTCCGGAATCGAGCGCCTCGAGGACCTGCGCGGGCGAACGATCGCCTTCACGCAACCGACTTCGAACTCGGGCTACAAGGCGCCGGTCGCGCTGCTCGAGTCCGAGGCCGGGCTGCGGGAGCGCCGTGACTACGACGCGACGTTCTCCGGCAAACACGACAGTTCCATACTTGGCGTCATCAACGGCGATTACACCGCCGCGGCGATCGCCAACTCGGTCCTGCGCCGGATGGTCGCGCGCGGCGTGGTGCGTGCCGACGACCTGGTGACCCTTTACCGTTCCGGCACATTCCCGACCACCGTTTACGGACACGCGCACAACCTCGATCCTGCGCTCGCCGACCGCGTACGCGAGGCCTTTTTCACGTTTCCGTGGGAAGGCTCCGAGCTTGCCGAAGAGTTCGGCGAATCGGGTGAGGCGCAGTTCATGCCGATCACCTATCGCGAACACTGGGCAGTGATCCGCGAGATCGACGCGCAGACCGGTGTCAGTTACCAGTGCCGCTGAGATGCTCAGCATAAGCGGGCTGGAGAAACGCTACGGCGACTCCGAACTGGCACTCGCCGGCGTCGACCTCGCGCTAGCCCCGGGCGAGCTCGTCGCATTGATCGGGCCGTCGGGCGCCGGCAAGAGCACGCTCATCCGCTGCATCAACCGCCTCGTCGAACCCGGCGGCGGCAGTGTGCGCCTGGGCGGCATGGAACTGACCGCACTCGGCAGACGTGACCTGCGCCGGGCGCGAGGCTGCGCTGATGCCGGTGCTGGAACGCGATGGGGCGCTCTCATGGTCGCTGCGCGGGCGTCGCGAACGGCTGCTGCGGTGGCTCGCGACCTTCATCACGATTGCGCTGCTGGCCTGGAGTGCGCGCGTGATCTCCGAGCGCACGATCTGGGATTTCGTGCTCGATGCTCCGGCTCAGGGACGCGACCTGCTCGCGCGCATGTTCCCGCCGGACCTTGCCTATACGACCACGCTCTGGCGTCCGCTGTGGGACACGCTGAACATCGCCACGCTCGGCACTTTCCTGGCGATTCTCGCAGCGCTGCCGCTTGCGTTCCTCGCGGCGCGCAACACCACGCCTGCGTTCCCGCTGCTGCGCCCGATCGCCCTGCTCGTGATCGTGACCTCGCGCTCGATCAATTCGCTGATCTGGGCCCTGGTCCTCGTGCTGATCATCGGGCCCGGCGTGCTCGCCGGCATACTCGCTATTGCGCTGCGTTCCATCGGCTTCATAGGCAAGCTGCTCTACGAGGCCATCGAGGAGATTGACCGGCGGCCGCTGGAGGCGGTCACGGCCACGGGGGCTTCACCGGCACAGCTTCGCCTGTGGGGCGTGTTTCCGCAGGTCATGCCGGCGTTCGCAGGCATCAGCATGTACCGGTGGGACATCAACATACGCGAGGCCACGGTTCTCGCGCTCGTCGGCGCCGGCGGACTGGGCCTCGAGTTGATGGCCTCCGTCAACACGCTGGCGTGGAGCCGCGTGGCCACGCTGTTCATCATCATTCTCGCGACGGTCGTGGTCAGCGAGTGGGTCTCGGCGCGGGTCCGTGCGGCCGTCACGTGAGCTGGACCTGGTCGGCAAATGCGCGGCCAGACGGTCGAGCCGGCCGCGACTACAGCGCGGCCAGCCTGCTCACCGCTCGCTCTAGCGTCGCTTCGTCTTTCGCGAAACACAATCGCGCGAGACGCTGACCCGCGGGCGGCTCAGCCTGGAACGGCGAAATCGGGATCACCGCCACGCCGTGTTCAACGGTGAGCCAGCGCGCGAACTCGGTGTCGGGCAGATCACTGACCGCCGAGTAGTCGACGAGCTGGAAATAGCCGCCTGGCACCGGGCGCAACGCCAGCCGCGTATCGGCGAGCAGCGTCCGGAAGCGGTCGCGGCGCTGCTGGTAGAAAGCGGCCAGCCCCCGGTGGAACTCCGGATGCGCCTCGAGCATCTCTGCCAGCGCATGCTGTGCCGGATGAAACACGCAGAAGGTGTTGTACTGGTGCACCCGGCGGAACTCGGCGCTGAGCGCCTGCGGCGCGATGCAGTAGCCGATCTTCCAGCCGGTGCAGTGATAGGTCTTGCCGAAGCTTCCGACCATGAAGGCGCGCGCGGCAAGCGCCGGGTAGCGCAGCACCGATTCGTGGCGCTGGCCGTCGTAGACCATGTGTTCGTACACTTCGTCCGAAAGCAGCCAGGCCGGCGAGCGTTCGAGCAGCGACTCGAGCCCTGCCATCTCCGTTGCCGACAGCGTCGCGCCGGACGGGTTATGCGGCGAGTTGATCACCACGAGCCGCGTGCGCGGGCCGAGCGCATCGGCCAAGGCGTCGAGGTCCAGGCCGAAACTGTCGCCGCGCAACGGCACGTGCACGACGTGGCCGCCGGCCAGGCGCACCGCCGGCGCGTACAGGTCATAGCACGGGTCGAGCACGACGACCTCGTCGCCAGGGTGCACCACGCACTGGATGGCGTCGAATATCGCCTCGCTCGCGCCCGCGGTGATCGTGATCTCCGTCTCCGGGTCCACGCGTGCGCCGTAATCGTCCTGCACGCGCATCGCCAGTGCCGTGCGCAGGCCCGGGAGGCCCGGCAGCGGCGCATACTGGTGATGGCCGGCATCGAGTGCGCGCTTGAGCGCGTCGACCAGCTCGCGCGGTGGCGAGAAGTCGGGAAAACCCTGCCCGAGGTTGATCGCACCGTGCGCGTTGGCGAGCGCCGTCATCACGGTGAAAATCGTCGTTCCGGTGCCTGGCAGGCGTGACTCGATAGAAGGCGGATTCACGCGGCTTTCCCTTGTCGAATGCGCATCCATGCAATGCTAGCATCGACACGTCGCCTACATTCACCACGCCACCGAACGAGTCGCCTGAATGCCTGCATCCCCTGGCCGTATCCGCCACCCTTCGCCATGCCCGTAGGGCCCGATTACGCCGCCGCGCCGGTACATACCGCCCTCCCCGACTCGCTCTATACGCCGGTCCGGCCGGCGCATTTTCCCGAGCACAGACTGCGCTATTTCAATGCCGAAGCCGCACGCACGGTCGGCCTGGACGCGCTGTCCGAATCCGAAGTGCTCGCGCATTTCGGCCAATTCACACCGCTGCCCGACAACCTGTCGGAACCCCTGGCGCTGGCCTATCACGGCCATCAGTTCCAGGTGTACAACCCCGACCTCGGCGACGGACGCGGTTTTCTTTACGCGCAACTGCGCGAGTCGCATACCGGACGGCTGCTCGACCTCGGGACCAAGGGGAGCGGCCGCACGCCGTGGTCGCGCGGCGGTGACGGCAGGCTCACACTCAAGGGCGGCGTGCGCGAGCTGCTCGCGTCCACACTGCTCGAGGCCCGCGGCGTCGACACCTCGCGCACGTTCTGCGTGGTCGAAACCGGCGAGACACTCATGCGCAATGACGAACCCTCGCCGGCGCGCTCATGCGTGCTGACGCGGCTGAGTCACTCACACATCCGTATCGGCACGTTCCAGCGCCTGGCATTTCTCGACGACCGCCCCGCACTTGCAGCCCTCGTCGACCATGTCGTCGAACACCTGCTGCCCGAGGCTCAGGGCGCGCACCTCCCCGATCGTGCCGTCGCGCTGGTTGAGGCGGCATGCACGCGGGTCGCGCGAGTCGGTGCGCAATGGTTGGCCGCAGGTTTCGTGCACGGAGTACTCAACAGCGACAACATCAACATCACCGGTGAAAGCTTCGACTACGGGCCGTGGCGGTTTCTGCCCACGCTGGATCCGGGTTTCACGGCCGCGTACTTCGATGGCGGTGGCCTGTACGCGTTCGGCCGCCAGCCCGACGCGCTGCTCTGGAACCTGACTCGGCTGGCCGAGTGCCTGCTGCCGCTGGCGACCCGGGACCGGCTGGAGCCGGCACTCGAGGCCTTCGAGCCGGCGCTGCACCGCCATTTCGTCGAACGCGTGCTCGCCCGGCTCGGCGTGAGCAGCCGCGGCGACGATGACGAGGCGCTGGCGGTCGCGTTGTGGCGATTCCTGCGCGAATCGAGGCTGCCCTTCGAGCAGGTGTTTCACGACTGGCACGGCGGCCCCGCCGCGCTGGATCGCGCCGCGGACGGACCGTTGGGCCACGACTACCGTTCGGCGCAGTTCCAGCCGATTCGGACCCTGCTCGAGCGTTTCGAACCCACATCGGCGGCCGTGCAGGCCCAGCATGCGCTCGCACGCGAAGCGCCACCCACGCTGCTGATCGACGAAGTCGAAACACTGTGGACGGCAATCGCCGACCGCGATGACTGGACGGGCCTGCAGCAGGCACTGGACGCAATCGCGCGCTATCGCCACGTGGTGACCGGACACGACCCGGACCCGCACCTGTTAGCATAGGCCCCGAACATGGAAAAAAACCCGGACAAGGGCTATGTCGCGCTGCTTGGATGGAGCCTGGGCGCGATCGACGCAGTCGACCGATTTGACCGCCGGTACATCGTGGTGGCGCCCGCGTGGGTCGAGTACTACTGCAGGGCGCATGACATACCTTACATTCCGTGGGACTTCGAACGACTCAATGACCGATCACTGGAAATCGCCGAACGCCTGCGCGACGAAGGCGTGGACGTCGCGATCCCCCTGTTCGAGGAGACCGTGGAATGGGCCGGCGCCATCAATGCGGTGATCATGCAGAACCCGAGCCTGCACGGGCAGGCCGGGCTGTTCCGCGACAAGGCCCAGATGAAGCGCCGCGCGCAGCTCGGCGGCATTCGCGTCGGCATCTTCGAGGAAGCGCATGGCAGAACCGACGTCATCCGTTTCCTCAAGCGCGTAAACCAGACGCTGCTCGAGCTCGACGGCGACCCCAACGACCCGATTCACCTCAAGTCCTTCGACGCGGCCGGCTGCCTGGACCATCGGGTGATCCGCACCCCCGACGAGATTGAAACCATTCCCGACGAAGCGTTCCCGCTGTTGATGGAAAGTCACCTCGATGGCTGGGAATTCGCGGTCGAAGCATGGGTGTACGACGGCAAGATCCAGTTCCTCAACATCTCGGAGTACGTTACGTTCGGCTATTCGGTATTCGTGCCGGCAAGCCCCGAACTCGAGAAATGGCGCGACCGGATCCGCGAAGCGACTGAAAAGCTCATCCGCACCTTCGACATCGAGTTCGGCTTCATCCATCCGGAGTATTTCGTGACCAGCGACGGCGCCCTGTACCTCGGCGAAGTCGCGTACAGGCCACCCGGCTTCAAGGTGTTTGAACTGCTCGAGCGTGCCTACGGTTTCAACGCCTACCAGGCGCTGGTGCTGACATTCGACCCGAAGACCACCCGAGAAGAACTCGAAAGCTTCTTCCCCCGCGAGGGCGTCGATGCCAGGGGGTATGCCGGGTGCTTCGGCGTCTATCCGCGCCGGCGCGTGGTCAGCCAGCTGCAGTTTCCCGAGCAAACCGCGGACCACCCGTACTTCGAGTACCATGAATTGAGTGCACCACTCGAGGAAACGGTCACCAGGCGCACAGCCTTCGGCACCCACTGGGGACTGGTGTTCTTCTTTGCGGATGACCCGCACCGCCTCCGGGATCTGCTCAAGCACCAGGAAGCGCTCGACTTCTACGTGTAA
>PWYM01000004.1 GCA_003567855.1 Gammaproteobacteria bacterium
CCACGCCACTCGGTCGCACCGAGTTCGGTGCCGATGCCGAAGGTGCTCTGGCGGTCGTGGCCGAAGCGCCGGATGCGTTCGTCGTCCTTGCCGAGCAGCACGTCGACGAGGTAGTTCACGCCGAATCGCTGGCCGGTGCGGTGCACGCACGACAGCGCCTTCTGCGCGACGACGGTCGCGTCCCAGGTGCGCGGCGGCTCGAGGCAGGTGTCGCAGTTGCCGCAGGGTTCGGGCAGCGTTTCACCGAAGAACGCGAGCAGCGCCTGGCGCCGGCACGTGGTGATCTCGCACAGGCCGAGCATCGCGTTGAGCCGGTGCTGCTCGATGCGCCGGTGCGCCTCGTCGCCATCGGAGCCGGCGAGCATCTGGCGCAGCGTGATCACGTCCTGCAGCCCGTAGACCATCCACGCATCCGCCGGCAGCCCGTCACGGCCGGCGCGGCCGGTTTCCTGGTAGTAGGCCTCGACGCTCTTCGGCAGGTTCAGGTGCGCGACGAAGCGCACGTCGGGCTTGTCGATGCCCATGCCGAACGCGATCGTCGCGACGATGACAACGCCGTCTTCGCGCAGGAAACGTGCCTGGTGCGTCCGGCGCGTGTCGGCGTCGAGCCCGGCGTGGTAGGGCAGCGCGGTGATCCCCTGCGTGCCCAGCCAGTGCGCGATCTCGTCGACGCGCTTGCGTGACAGGCAGTAGACGATGCCGGCCTCGCCGGGATGCTCCGAGCGAATGAAGCGCAGCAGCGCATCGCGCGCGCTGCCGCGCGACTGCTCGATGCGATAGCGGATGTTCGGCCGGTCGAAACTGCTGATGAACACGCGGGCATCGTCGAGCGACAGCCGCGCGATGATCTCGCGACGCGTGCGTTCGTCGGCGGTGGCGGTGAGCGCGATGCGCGGCACGCCGGGGAAACGTTCAGCCAGCACCGACAGCTGCAGGTACTCGGGCCGGAAGTCGTGCCCCCACTGCGATACGCAGTGCGCCTCGTCGATCGCGAACAGCGCGATGGGGATGCGCTCGAGCTGCGCGAGCATGCCCGGCATCAGCAGGCGTTCGGGCGCGACGTAGAGCAGGTCGAGCTCGCCGGCGGCAAGACGCGCCTGCACGTCACGGGCTTCCTGCGCGCCGAGCGCGGAGTTCAGGCACTCGGCGCGCACGCCGGCCTGGTTCAGCGCCTGGACCTGGTCCTGCATCAGCGCGATCAGCGGCGAGACGACCACCGCGGTGCCCGCGCGCAGCAGCGCCGGCACCTGGTAGCAAAGCGACTTGCCGCCGCCGGTGGGCATCAGCACCAGCGCATCGTCGCCGCCGGCGATGGTCGCGATGACCTCGTCCTGCGGCGGCCGGAAGCTGTGGTAGCCGAAAGTGCCGGCGAGCACGTCGAGCGCGGCGCGCCCGAGCGAGGCTGAATCAGCCGGGGCGGCGGGGCGGGAAGCGAGGGTATCCATGCCGCCCATTATGCCGGGCCGACGACCGCCACCGCAGGCGCGAATCAGGCGGCATCGGCGCAATTTTCCGAACGGGGCAACCGGGTCACCGACAGGCGACCGCCGACACGGGCTCAGCGGCGGCTTTCGTGCCAGCGCGACAGCACCCGCCGCTCGAGACACGACAGCGCGATGAACAGCGCCACGCCGATCGCCGCGAGCAACACCAGCGCGGCGAACATTCGCGGTGTCTGCAGCCGGTTGCCGGCCTCCAGGATGCGCCACGCAAGCCCCGGCGAGGTGCCGGCACCAGCGACGAACTCGGCGACCACCACGCCGACGAGCGACAGCCCGGCCGAGACCTTCATCGCCGACAGCAGGTAAGGCAGCGACGCCGGCAGGCGCAGCAGCCGAAGCTCCTGCCACGCCCCGGCGCCGTAGAGACGGAACAACGCCCGCAGCCCCGGATCAACCGCGCGCAGCCCTAGCGTCATGTTCGACAGCACCGGGAAGAACGCGACCACCCACGCGAGGATCACGACGGCAAGCGGTGCATTGTCGAGTCCGACCCAGATGAGGATCAGCGGCGCGATCGCGACCACCGGCGTGACCTGCAGCACGACCGCGTACGGGTACAGCGCCGCCTCCACCAGCCGGCTGCGCGTAAACGCGATCGCGAGCAGGATGCCGCCCGCGACCGCCAGCACGAACGCGATCAGCGCCAGCGACAGCGTGTGCCACGCCGACTCGAGCAGCGTCGAGTGGCCGTCGTACAGCGCCAGCGCGATCGCCGACGGCGCCGGCAGGCGGTACACGGGCACCGCGAACACGTGCACCAGCACTTCCCACAGCACGACCACGGCGACCGCGAGCGCAAGTGGCGCAAGCCAGCGCAGATACGCGCGACCGGACGCGCCGTTCACGGCCCGGCGCCGCCTTCAGGCGTGACCGCATCCTCGCGCAGCCGCACCGACAGCGCGCTTCGCAGATGCGTGAATGACGGGTCCGCACGAAACGCCTCGCCGCGCGGATACGGCCAGTCGACGCGGTGCTCGGCCTGGATCCGCCCCGGGCGCGGCGACATCAGCACGACGCGCGTCGACAGGTAGACCGCCTCGTAGAGGCTGTGCGTGACGAACACGCAGGTCAGCCCGGAGGACGCCCAGAGGTCGAGGAGCTGGTCGTTCATCGCCTCGCGCGTCATCTCGTCGAGCGCGCCGAAGGGTTCATCGAGCAGCAGCAGGCGTGGCCGCGTCACGAGTGCGCGCGCGATCGCCGCCCGCATTCGCATGCCGCCGGAGAGCTCGAACGGGCGCGCGTGCGCAAACCCGTCGAGCCCGACCCGCGCGAGCGCCTCGTCGGCCCGCCGCGCGCACGCACCCCGCGGCTCCCCGAGCAGCGTCAGCGGCAGCATCACGTTGGCGCGCACGTCGGCCCACGGCATCAGCGTCGCCTCCTGGAAGACCATGCCGACCTCGCCGGGACGCGCATCGCGCCGCCACACGCGACCGGCGTCGGGCGCCGTGAGTCCGGCGAGCAGCGACAGCAGCGTGCTCTTGCCGCACCCCGACGGTCCGACCACCGACACGAACTCGCCTTCGTGTACCGACAGCGACACACGATCGAGCGCGACCAGCCCGCCGTCAAACCGCCGTGTGACGTCGTCGAACCGTGCGACGGGGCGCGGGACTTTCACGCGGTCCGCGTCGCTCACCCGCCACTCACTCCCGGGGCGACGGCGACGTCGGTGATGCCGGATCGTCGCCTGCGGATCGATCGGCCTCTGCGCCCGCACGCACATCCGGCGCGGGCAGGAAATCCAGCGTGAAGGCCCGACGCCAGTCCATGGCGGGCGCGTACAGCCCCTGCGCGGACATCACCGCGTGAAATTCCTGCCAGCGCGACTCGCGCATCGTGCCGATGCCGTCGCGCCGCGTGTCTGGCGTCTCGACGATCGCGTACTCGTGCAGGCGCGCGTGGGCCTGCTCGAGCACGTCGCTGCTCATCTCCGGGTTGTCGCGCAGGATCAGCGCGTTGCCCGGCGACGGATCGCCGTGCAGGTAGTCGTACCAGCCACGCGCGGTCGCGGCGACGAACGCACGCACCGCGTCGGGATGGCGCTCGAGGATGCGCTCATTGGCGAGCACCATCGCCGCGTAGCCGGGATAGCCCTCGTCGGCCAGCAGGAACACCTGCGGCGCCGCGCCCAGCGCGCGCTCGATCATGTAGGGCTCTGAGGTGACGTAGCCCTGCTGCACCGCGCGCGGGTTGTCGAGAAAGGGCGCGAGGTTGAACGTGTAGCGCCGGATCTGCGCGTCTTCGTAACCGAAGCGCGCCTTCAGCCACTGCCAGAATGCGCCGATCGCGGCGTCCGACAACATGATCGGCTCACCGCGCAGGTCCTCGAGCCCCGCGACATCATCACGCGGGTGGGTGATGATCACCTGCGGATCCTTCTGGAACACCGCCATCACCGCGCGCACCGGCGCGTCCTGCGCGGCGAGGTTCATCGCGATGAACGCGTTGGAACCCAGGCCGAGCTCGACCGCGCCCGCCGCGACGAGCTGGCCGACGTTGACGCCGGGTCCGCCCTGGCGAAGCCGCACGTTCAGCCCGGCATCGTCGTAGAACCCGCGCGCCTGGGCCTGGTAGAAACCGCCGTGCTCGGCCTGCGCACGCCAGTCAGTCACGAGGGTCAGCGTAACGGGTGAATCGTCATCGGCATCGACGGCGGGCTCGCGGTCGCAGCCCGCGAGCGCGATCAGTGTCAGCGCACACGCCAACAGGCAGCGCGGATGAAATCGCGAATATCGCACCGCAGCGCGGACACGTGACTTCCCTGGCATGCGTCTTCCATGAGGCGATCTGGGGCAGAATGCGAGTATCACACAGGTGTCACGTACCGACACCGCAACGCGCGCCACGGAGGTCGCCCCATGCTGCACAGACTCGACGCCGAAATCGGCAAGCTCATCCTGCGCCTGACGCTCGGCCTGCTGATGCTGCCGCACGGGATCGCGAAGCTGTTCAGCGGGTTGGACGGCATCCAGGGCATGCTCGCGAGCGCCGGGCTGCCGGAGTTCATCGCGTGGGGCGTGTTCGTCGGTGAGATCGTCGCACCGGTGATGCTGATCATCGGCTGGTATGCACGCTGGGGCGGGCTCATCATCGTGATCAACATGGTCTTCGCGGTCATGCTCGCGCACCCCGGCGACATCTTCGCGCTGAACCAGCACGGAGCGTGGGCGCTCGAGCTGCAGGGCTTTTTCCTGCTGACCGGCGTCGTCGTGATGTTCACCGGTCCCGGGGTCTTCGCGATCAACCGGAAGTAGTTACCGCCGGCGCAACATCCGGCGTCGCGCTGGCGAGCGCGAGCAGCTCGGCGGCGACGCCGCCCACGTCGTTGCGCAATCCGGCCTCGGTGGTCGCCGCGAGCTGCGCGCCGCGACGCGAGACATCTTTGACCAGTGCAGTGGTCGCCGCCGCGAGCGACTGCGGCGTGGTCTCCGCCTGGGTCACGACCCCCCGTGCCGCCAACCGACGCACGCGCGACGGCTGGTCGTGCCCGCCCGCGGCGAACAGCACGACGGGCACCCGCAACGCCAGCGCCTGCGTCGTCATCATGCTGCCCGCCCCGACGACCGCAGTGTGTGCGCCGGCAAGCAGCGCGGTGAGCGCCTCGGTGTCGAGCCGCGGCACGACGCGAACGCGGTCATCACTGTGGACGTCGCCGCGGTACTGAGGCCCCATCACGACCACGCAGTCCAGCCCCGTGGTGCCGTGCACCTCGCGGGCCGCCTCGACCAGAAGTTCCGGCACCGGCCGCCGGTCGTGCTCGTAGCCGCCACCGCCTGCGACGAAAACGACGTAGTCTCCCTTGCGCACGCCCAGCAGCGGCAGCAGCGCCTCGCCGTCACCGGCGTCGGGCTCGGGCGCGATGCCGCTGAAAAAGCGTACGCGGGTCCCGGGACACAGCACCCGCATCAGTCGCTCGTGCAGGTGCAGCCGCGGCGAGCTGACCGCCGGCGCCGCGGTAAGGTGCAGGTCGAGCTGGCGCATCATCCGCCAGCGGAAACCACGCTGGCGCTTGCCGGGCCGATCGCTGATCCACACGACCGCGGCACCGGCGGCCCGCGCGTGGCGAAGCTGATTGACGCGGCCGGCAGAGTCGAACACGACCAGCGACGGCGACACCGCGTCGATCGTGCGGCGCACGTCTTCGCTGCAACGCGTCGGGGTATCCGGCAGGTCGTGATACGTACAGCCTGCATCGCGCTCAACACGCGCGCCTTCGTGGATGACGAAATCGACACCGAGCTCCGGCGCGCGCCGGCGCATCGCACGCGCGATCGCGAGGCACCGGTAGTACTCGCCGGTGCCCGACGGCCCGCTAGACGGAATGAACAGCACCCGCTTCACGGTGTGCCGGCCGCGAGCACGGACGACCGGAAATCCGGGGCACACTTCACCAAAGGCCGAAGCATCGTCGCGCTGACTCCTGGTGTGACCCTAACCGCAGGCCACACGACATTGCCTTTGCCGATGATACGGTACGCACATGCCCCGGCGCGTGCCCGGTGCAACGTGCGGCGCAGCCGCAGCGTATGATGACCCCTGCCCGTGCGGCGCCGGCAGGCCGGCCCGGCACGGACCCCCAAGGCGAACTCGCGGAGCCCCCGATGAGCTGGCGTTCGGTCTCGCACTTTCTGCACCGCTGGGTATGGCGTTCCCCGTGGCTGTACGCCGACCTGCCCGAGCACGACCTGCGACTGAAGGTCGCGACCTCCGACGTGGTCGGCCGACACCTTTACAAGTACCGTCGCTACGAACCGGAAATCGCCGCCGCGTTGGCCACACAGGTGAAGTTCGAGACCGACGACGTGGTCTTCGATATAGGTGCGAATCTAGGCTGGTACACGCTGCTGATCGACCGCCTCGCCGCCGAACCATGCCGGATCTACGCATTCGAACCCGACCCCGACAACTTCGCGCTTCTGCGCGAAAACCTCGCGCTCAACGAGGCGCGCTCGGACATCACGCCGGTCAACGCTGCAGCCGCCGACGAGGCGGGCATCATGCATCTCACGCGATACCCGTCGGGCAACAACGGCCGCCACTCTCTGCTCGCGCTGCACGAGGGCGAGCGCGTACCTGTGGACACGCTTCGCCTCGACGATTACTGCGAACAGCAGGGGCTGTCCGATGTGCCCGTCCGGCTGCTGAAGATCGACATCGAGGGCTTCGAACCGGTGGCGCTGCGGGGTGCGCCCGGGCTGCTGAGGCGATGCGAGTGGATACTGATCGAGCATTCACCCGATTACATGCGAAAGGCGGCACTGGACCCGGCTGAGCTCGTGCATGCGCTGGTCGCGGCCGGACTGCAGCCGAACGTGCCACACGCTGACGGTTCGCTCGAGCCCGTGACACCGGACGCCGTCACAGCGCGCGATGGCCAGTTCAACCTGTTCTGGCACCGCGCGTAACGCCCGTGCACGCGTTCACTTTCCAGACCACGCCTGGCCTGCGCTTCGGCCACGGTTGTGTTGCGGAAGCCGCCGAGCAGCTCCGCGCGCTGGGGGCGCACTCGGTGATGATCGTCACGGACCCCGGCATCGCCGCGGCCGGACTCCTGGAGCGCCTCGAGGCGCCGCTGCGCGATGCCGGCATCGCGTTCGGGGTCTTCGACGAGGTCGTCGCCGACCCGCCCGAGGCCGTCGTGAGCGCGGCAGCCGACCGCGCCCGCGAGCGCGGCGCTGATGCCATCATCGGGTTTGGCGGCGGCAGTGTGATGGATGTCGCGAAGGTCGTCGCCGCGCTTGCCGGCAGCGACCAGCCGCTCGAGGACATGTACGGGATCGGCAACGTGCGCGGCCCGCGCCTGCCGCTGGTGCTGGTGCCGACGACGGCCGGCACCGGATCGGAGGTCACGCCGATCGCGATCGTCACGACCGGTGAGACCACCAAGGCCGGCATCGTCTCACCGCGCCTGCTGCCCGATCTGGCGCTGCTCGACCCGGAACTCACGCTCGGCCTGCCGCCGGCGGTGACGGCTTCGACCGGCATCGACGCGATGGTGCACGCGATCGAGGCCTACACCAGCCGCCACCGCAAGAACCCCTACTCCGACATGCTTGCGCGCGAGGCGCTGACGAGGATGTCACGCAGCCTGCGTCGCGCGGTGCACGATGGTACGCGCGACTTCGACGCACGCGCTGACATGCACTACGGCGCGATGCTGGCCGGGCAGGCGTTTGCCAACGCGCCGGTGGCCGCGGTGCACGCGCTCGCCTACCCGTTAGGCGGCCATTACCACGTGCCCCACGGACTCAGTAATGCGTTGGTGCTGATGCCGGTGCTGCGCTTCAACGCACCGGCCGTCGCGGCGCTTTACGCGGAGCTGCTGCCCTGCGTGGACCCGGCCGCGCATAGCGCCGGCGACGCCGCGAAGGACTGCGACGCGTTCATCACGGCGCTGGGCCGGCTGATCGAAGACGTCGCGCTGCCGCGCACGCTGCGCTCCCAGAAGGTTACCGAGGACGCTCTGCCGATGCTCGCCGCCGATGCGATGCTCCAGCAGCGCCTGCTGGTCAACAATCCGCGCGACGTGGGCGAATCCGACGCGCTGGCGATTTACCGCGAGGTCTACTGAACAAAAGCAAAGGCCCGCACGAGGCGGGCCTTTGGAAAGCGCCGTACCGGCGGACGGATCCGCCGGCCGGAAGCGACGCGGTTCAGCCGCGGCGACGGCGACGCACGAAGCCGATCGCGACGAGGCCGGCGCCCATCAGCGCAAGCGCCGCCGGTGCCGGCACCGGGGTCGTCGAGTGCAGCGCCGACTCGAAGGCGGCCTGATCGCTCTCGAACCTGACCGCGGTAAAGCCGTCGTCGAACTGGAACTCGACGATGCCGGTCACGCCGTAGTTGAAGCTGCCGCTGATGCCGGCCGCGCTGGCGATTTCGTCACCGGTGAAGCTCTGCCATTCGCCGCCAATCATGAACGACAGCGTGTTGTACGAATCGAGCGAGCCCCAGAGCAGGCGGAAGTAGTTGGCACCCTCGGAGCCGAGGTCCATCAGCGCGAAGGACGCCTCACCCGAGCCACCGTCGGACGGGACCGTGAGGAAGGTCTCATCCTCGCCGAGGCCATTGGGGCGCTCGTACGTGTTGGCCAGGCTGCCCTCAACGAAGGCGTAGTCGCCATCGAGCGCTGTGTCGAGCGCGGTGCCGTCACCGAGGTCGAAGGTGTTGGCGCGGAAGGCGTCGATATCGTCACCGTCCTGGACCTGGGTGAAATTCAGGAAACCCGCCGAGGCGGTGCCTGCGATGCCGAAGGTCAGGAAGGCCGACGAGAGTAGAGCGATAAGCGTGCGATATTTCATGATGACGTTCCAGAAGTTGATAAAGCGAACTTGGCCCTCGAACAAGCATTTTCCGTGCCATCTCGAATAGACTTTTAATAATCATAATGTTACGTGAGGCCCGCTCGCTCGAAAAATACAGTCTGTAAAGCGATCCGACACCGCCTGGGACGTGTGACGCCGCGACTCCGGGCGCCTCGACCGATCGACCACCCCCCGACCGGCTAATATCGGACCCATGCGCCTGTTCGTGCCCCCACCCGTTGCGCTGTTGATCGCCGCCGCGCTGGCGTGGGTGCTCGCGCGC
>PWYM01000178.1 GCA_003567855.1 Gammaproteobacteria bacterium
CCGCTGTCGCGGGCCCTGACCACACTGCCCGGATGGAATCGGCCATGAGCACCGCGTCCCGCGAACACATCGACCACGCGATCGCCGAGGCGCTCGAAGCGTTTCGTCCCGGCGCGTCCAATGCCGCACCGGATGCCGAGCTCGTCTCCGACCTCGGGCTTGACTCGGCCGAAATCATGAACCTGATGATGGAGATCGAAGACCGGCTCGACGTGTCGATTCCGGTCGAACTGCTCGCCGAAGTGCGCACGCTCGGCGAGCTGTCCGCACGTCTGGAGAGGCTGGTCGCCAGCAGCTCCGGCACGCCCGCCTGATGTCCGCGGCCTGCAAGCGATGAGCCTGCTCGACAAGTTCCAGCCCTACGCCGATGTGCGCGACGAGCTCGCGCGCGCAACGGTCGCACCGGTCGCCACGCCCATCGACCGTGTGCTGTCGGCGACCCGCGGCGAGATCGCGGGCCGCGAGGTGCTGCTCGCCGGCACCAACAACTACCTCGGGCTGACCTTCGACCCCGGCGTCATCGCCGCCGCGCGCGACGCACTCGAGTCGCAGGGCACCGGCACCACCGGTTCGCGGATGGCCAATGGCAGCTATGCCGATCACCGCGCGCTCGAGCACGAGCTCATCACCGCCTTCGGCGCCCGGGCCGCAATCGTGTTCAGCACCGGCTACCAGGCCAATCTCGGGACGATCTCGGCGCTCGCCGGCAGCGGCGATCACCTGCTCATCGATGCCGACTGCCACGCGAGCATCTACGACGGCTGCCGCCTCAGCGCCGCCGACACGCTGCGTTTCCGGCACAACGACGCCGCGAGCCTCGACCGGCGCCTCGCGCGCCTCGGCGCCGAGGCCGCGCGCACGCTCGTCGTCGTCGAGGGCCTCTACAGCATGCTCGGCGACCGCACGCCGCTCGCCGACATCGTCGAGGTCACGCGCCGGCACGGCGCCTGGCTGCTCGTCGACGAGGCGCACTCCTTCGGTGTCTACGGTGAGCGGGGCCTGGGTGTCGCCGAACACGACGGCCTGCTCGAGCAAGTCGACTTCGTCGTCGGCACCTTCTCGAAGAGCCTCGCCGGCATCGGCGGGTTCTGCGTGAGTCGCCACGAGGCGCTCGACGTCGCGCGCATGGCAAGCCGGCCGTACGTGTTCACCGCGTCGCCCTCGCCCTCGGCGATTGCCGCGACCCGTGCCGCGCTGGCCCGGGTGCTCGACGGCGCCGCGCTGCGCGCGCAGCTCTGGCGAAATGCCGAACGCCTTTATGCCGGCCTCGATGCACTGGGCTATCGCCTCGGCGCGCCCGAACCGGGTCCTGTCGCCGCTCTGATCATGCGTGACCGCGCCTCGGCGACCGAGCTCTGGCAGCAGCTGCTCGACGCCGGCATCTACACCAACCTGATGCTCCCCCCGGCGACACCCGGCGGCGAGTCACTGCTTCGTATCAGCGTCAGCGCCGCCCACCAGGACGGCGACATCGACGCGATCCTGGCGGCCTTCCCGGCGCACGCGGACGCACGACGCAGCGCTGCGAGCTGACGCCGGCGCGTTCGCGCCGGCGCATCGACTTCCGTAGGGGGCAACCGCCCGGGCCCGCTGCACACCGCGTGACGTGCCTCACGGTTCCGGCAATCCGACGGGTCTGTTCAGATCCCGTTCACCTCGCGTTCAGGACAGGTCCACAGTCCCGCGCCTAATTTTCAGGCCGCCCACGACCGTCGTCGGACCGCGACAGCTCGATGCGTCGCACGTCCGGCTCGGCCGAAGCGTCCTGCACAAGAACGCGAAGACCCCGAATCCGGAGTACACCTCATGCCGCTGTCGAACCTGCGTACCCTCCTCACGACCGCATTCGGTCCTCTGCTGTTCATGCTGGTGGCATTCACCGCCGCGGCCGAGGTGAGGCTCGCCGATGGTTTCGATACGCCGCGTACGCTGATCGTCGTCGACGATGGTGTCGCCGATGCCGACCTGCTGCTGCCCACTGGTGGTGACGCGATGGTTCTGCGCATCGCGAGCAGCGATGACGCGCTGCAGGCGATCGCCGATGTGCTCGAGTCGACCCCCGGCATCGATGCGCTGCACGTGCTGTCGCACGGTGCGCCCGGTGGTGTGTGGCTCGGCGGGGCATGGCTCGACGACGAGGCGCTGGTCACGCGCGCAACGACGCTGCAGGCGATCCGCGAACGCCTCGCCGACGGCGCCGACGTGCTTTTCTGGGGCTGTGATGTTGCCGCGGGAGAGCGTGGTCGTGCGTTCGTCGACCGGTTCGCCGAGCTGACCGGCACGCAGGCCGCCGCTTCCGCGAGCCTCGTCGGCAACAGCGAGCTCGGTGGCAACTGGTCGCTGGAGTACGCGACCGGTTCGATGACCGCGTCGACGCCCTTCTCCGCGGATGGCATGAACAGCTACGCGCACGTGCTCACGCACGGCCGCGGTGGCTCGATCACGTGGCAGCCGATCTACGACGACAACGGCGCACTCGACTACGTCGAGGTCACGATGAAGTCGGGCTGGCGGGCGAACTGGGGACAGAATCCGGTGTTTTTCACCCCCAATGTCAGCCCCTCGCTGACGCTGGTGCGCCAGAGCGCGGAGACCATCTGGGTCAACGGCACCGACGAGAACGATGCCGATTACTTTCTGCAGACCGACATCTTCCACGTCGACGCTGCCGCGATCGACGTGAACACGCGCTACACGGTGAACGTGAGCATCTGCTGCCGTATCAGCAATCTCGTCAACAACGCCGACGCGCGCCAGGGGTTCCAGGGCGAGATCTACCTGCGTGACGGCAACCTTGCGCCGAAAATCGACCTGCCGATAATCTTCCAGGTGCCGCAGCAAAACGCCGACGGCAGCCGGCTTGAGAACTGGACGTTCCGCCTGCAGTCGTCGGATCCGAATGCCGACAACCTGCGCTACCGGCTTGCCACGCCCACGGAGTTCAGCGGCGGCTTCAACGAGAATACTCCGCAGACAAACCCGCAGGGCCTGTCGATCAACCCGAACACCGGCCTGATCACCTGGACGGGGTCCGGAGACCTCTCGCCGGGTCTCTACAGCGCCGGCTTCGTTGCCGAGGACCTCGACGAGAACGGCAACCGCAAGTCGAAGACCCACGTCGACCTGATCCTTGAACTCGTCGACCAGGCGCAGACCGCGTTCGAGGTGCCCGGCGTATCGGAGACCCGCAAGGTGTTCGTGCGCAAGGGCGAGTCATACGAGTTCGACATCGAGAACGACATCGTCTCGATCAACAGCCAGGCACTTGGCGACCTTCAGGGCACGCTGACGAATCCCGACGGCAACACCTACCGCTTCGAACCGGGTGCCGAGGGCGACGGTCTGCCCGCCGGGACCTACCCGATCACCTTCGAGATCCGCGCCGCCGATGGCGCGACGAGCCACAACTACCTGGTGCTCAACTTCGTCGTCCCCGACGAGCGCGCGCCGTGGGTCGAGCACATCGAAGGCCTCCGGACCGTTTACAGCTCGATGGACGAGTTCCAGTACATCGGCGACCCGGATGCGCCGGCCGAGCTGACCTATACCGACGCGCCGACGCTTGAGGGCGGCGCGCTGCGCGTCAACGTGACCTTCGTCGACGGCGAGTTCGAGGTGCTCGGCCTCGGTGCCTCTACAGAAGTGTCGGTGGTCGAAGGCGACGTCTACTACCAGGGTAACGTGATCGGCGTGGTCCATCCGGTGTTCGATGGCGTGGGCCGTGCGTTCCATATCGACTTCACGACCGAGTTCGCGACCGTCGAGGCGGTGCAGGCGGTGATCCGCAACCTCGTCTACCGCGACACCTTCGAGCTTCGTCAACCGGGTGACCGGAACCTTTCGCTGTTCATTCGTGACGCGAATGGACGCAGCAACAATTACGACTTCTTCGTCTACGTGGAGCCGCACCCGGATGCGCCCGAGGCGGGCGGCCCGCCGGTGATGGCGAGCAACCGCGTCACCATCGTCGAGGGCGAGACCTCGGCGCTGAGCTCGGCGGACATCAACTTCGTGAGCCCGTCGGGCGGCGAGGTCACGCTGTCAGTGGACTCGATCAGCCACGGCCGCTTCGAGTACGTCAGCGCCCCGGGGTCTGCGATCACCTCGTTCACACAAGACGAGATCGCCCTCGGTGCGATTGCCTTCGCGCATGACGGCTCGCGTAACCCGCCCGCGTACACGCTGGTGGCAAGCACTGCGGACGGCGCCGCGGACCCTTCCGCGGGCAGCATCACGTTCACTTACGCGAACCTGCATGCCCCCGAGATCGGCGGCGACCCGGCGACCGTTGCAGTTGCAGGACAGCCCTACGCGTTCACGCCGGATGCCACCGACGAGGACCTGGACTTCGGCGACTACCTCGAGTTCAGCATCACCAACCGGCCATCATGGGCGAGCTTCGACAGCGAAACCGGCGAGCTCTCCGGTACGCCGGGTGCCGGCGATCTCGGCGACCATGCCGGCATCGTGATCACCGTGGTCGACCAGGGCGGACTCAACGACAGCCTGCCGGCGTTCACGATCAACGTGCGCGCGGTCAGTGGCGCGGGCACGTCCGAGGATCCCTACGTCGTCGACACGCCGCTCGGGCTTGGCGCGCTGGCAGACCATCCCGACAGCTATTTCGTAATCGACTCCGACGTCGACCTGTCGGGGGCCGACTGGGCCCCGGTCGGCACCGAGGGTGAGCCGTTCACCGGGGTGCTGAGAGGCGAATGGGACACGCAGCCGACGATCACGGGCCTTGCGGGACACGCGCTGTTCGGGCACGTGGGCCCCGGCGCGACCATCGAGAACATCCGCCTCGTCGGCGCGGCGTACGATGCCGGCATCGAAAGCGGTGGCCTGCTCGCAGACCGTATCGCCGGGACCGAGGTGGCGCCGGTGACGGTGAGCAACGTCCACATCGACGGCGGCAGCGTGAGCGGTGGCAACGCCACCGGCGGGCTTGCCGGACACGTCAGCTGGGCGGAGTTCACCGACGTCAGCAGCAGTGCATCGGTATCGGGCGCAGGCGAGGTTGGCGGTCTGGTCGGGCGCGGCGAGCACCTGACCCTGAATCGTGTGCACGCGAGCGGCGACGTGTCGGGTACCGGGGCGGCCGTGGGCGGCCTCGTCGGCCGGCTTGCGAATTCCACCCCTGCCGGCGGCGTTTACGCGACCGGTGACGTGGAGGGTGCCGACCAGGTCGGTGGCCTCGTCGGCGTGCTGGACGGTTCCGGTGTTTCTACCGGGTACGCGACCGGTGCGGTCAGCGCGGATGCCGGCTTCGCGGGTGGACTGATCGGCAGCCAGAGCAATGGCAGCTGGGTCTCCCAGGTCTACTCGATAGGCGCGGTCGACGCGCCCGGCGGAACCGCCGGTGGCCTCGTGGGGTCGGCGGACGCTGGCGACACTGCAACTTCCGCGTACTGGAATACCACGACCAGCGGCGTCCAGACGTCCGCCAATGGCGAAGCGCTGGACAGCGAGCAGATGATCAAGCGCGACGACAACGACGCCGAGACGAATTACAGCGAATTCTTCATCGGCTCGACGCAGTGGGATATCGCGCCCGGCGTCAACGCGGGCTATCCGTCCTTTTTCTGGTCGAGCAGGGTGGAAGTTGCTGTTGAGGTCGACGGCAGCGGCAGCATCGACGGAGCCGGGTGGTACCCGGTCGGGTCCCGCGCGCTGCTTTTTGCGCGGGCCGAGTCCGACCATGCGCTCGACGGCCAGCTCACCGCGAGCTGTACCGGCGACCCCGTCGGTGACGACGGTCTGCTGCTCAAGGCGCTGTATGCCCAGTGCACGGTCGAGGCGACGTTCGAGCGTAGCGGCTACACGGTCAGCGCCAGTGCCGAACCGGGCATCGGTGGCTCGATCAGTGGCGCCGGCGTGCACGCGGTCGACAGCGAGGTCGTGCTGACGGCACAGCCGCTCACCGGCTACGTGTTCGTGCACTGGGCCGAGAACGGCAACGTGGTGTCGACCGAGCGAGAGTACGCGTTCGACCTGACCGGCAGCCGTGAGCTCGTCGCGCACTTCGAGTACGTGCCGCTGGAGGTGACCGACGCCGACGGCCAGCCGATCGCCGGCGACATCAGCGTGCCCCCGGGTACGGCTTACAACTTCTCGCTGGAGGGCACGGGCAGCTTCGACGTCAGCGCCGAGATCACCCGTGGCGGCGAGGGCCAGGCCGTCAGCGGCAGCAACGTCGGCGAGTTCCTCGTCGACCTAGGGGGCGGCGACTACCGCTTTGAGGCGCCCCGCAGCGGCCGTTACGAGCTGACGTTCACCGACGCCGGCACCAGCCTTGCGCAGACGCTGTCGCTGATCGCGTACCCGCAGATCAGTTTCGCTTCTGCCTACCAGGTCGGCGCCCCGGGCAGCGAGGTGGCCGTGCGCGCTGTGCTCGACGACCTGCCTGTCGACCAGTCCGCGAGCGTCACATGGCAAACCGCGTATAACTCGCTCGCCGAGGACCTCGCCGACGAGGGCACGCTCGAGATATCGGCCGAGACGCGCACGCAGACACTGCGCTTCACGCCATTGGCAAGCTCGGGCGACATCATCCTCGAGATGCTCGAATCGTCGCTGGTAGGCGCGCGGATGGGCAGCCACTCCGTGCACACCGTGGAGCTTCGCGACCGTCTGCCGATGCGCGCGGACCTGCAACTTCGCCACCAAGATGAGCCGCGCAGTATCGTGGTCACCGGCACCGAGGGGCTGCAGTCCCGCCTCGTCGACATACCGACAGGTGACTACAGCTACGACTGGAGTTCGAGCGACCCGGCGCTTTCGATGCCGGCCGACGGCGGGGCGGAGGTGAGCTTCACCGCGCCGGATGCGGCGGGCACGTACACGGTGCGCGTCACGGTCACCGACACTACGGACGGCACCCGCCAGGTCAGCGCCGAGTCCCGTTTCGTCGCCGTCAGTGCGGACGCGATCGCCACGTTGTGCCCGGACGGCGACTGCACCGACTCGAACGGCAATGGTATCCTCGATGCGCTCGACCAGTGCAGCATCGTAGACGAAGGCGGGACACCGTTCCGGCTGCAGGTCTCCGCCGGCAGCAACGGCATGATGCCGGTGTGCCTGGAGACCACCGCGGGCTACATGCTGCGCCTAGGCCGCGTGTCGCTGCCCGCCGGGCATCAAGGCGCCGGCGTCCAGGCAGACGACATCCGCACCCACGGTCGCGGGGACGGCCAGTCGGCGCTCAATGCCGATGATGCGGCTTACAACCACCTCAGCCAGCACGTTGACTTCGAGCTCATCGGCCTCGACGCACCGGGCCAGGCCGCGATGGTCGTCGTGCCGCTGATGACGGCGATTCCCGAGGGTGCAGTGTGGCGCAAGTACCATGCCGACGACGGCTGGTTCACGTTCTCGACCGAGGGTGAGAACGCGCTGCACTCGGCTGCCGTGAACTCGAGCGGCGACTGCCCGGCGCCGGGTTCGGCCGGCTGGACGGCGGGCCTCAACGCCGGTGACGACTGCGTGCGCCTGACCATCGTCGATGGCGGCTTCAACGACGTTGACCGCGAGGCCAACGGCGTGATCCGTGACCCGGGTGTGCTCGCGGTCGCCAATGGCGATGACGACACCGGCCAGGCCCCGCCCGACACGACGCCGCCGGCCGACATGGTCGTCACCAGCGGCGGTGGCGGCGGGTCCGTGGGCCTCGTGCCGCTGCTGTTCGGTGCACTGCTGTTCGGTGCCGCCGCGGTCCGTCGCCACTGGCGACGCATCGCGGCGGTGGCCGCGCTCGCGGTGGTCTTCCCGCTGGCGGCGCAGTCGGCGTCACCCGACGAGGGCTGGTACGCCGGCGCCCAGGTGGGCCAGGTGCGCGGAGACACCGGCTCCGGCGACGTGAACAGCGCGCTTGCCGCGCGGGGCATCGACGGCGAGGCTGATGTCAGTCGCCGCAACCGCGTGGGCGGCCGGGCGTTCGTCGGCTACCGCGTGAACCGTCATCTCGCCGTAGAGGGCGGCTATGCGGAACT
Organism: Gammaproteobacteria bacterium; assembly: GCA_003567855.1. Taxonomy (GTDB): domain Bacteria; phylum Pseudomonadota; class Gammaproteobacteria; order Steroidobacterales; family PWYM01; genus PWYM01. The sequence goes on from PWYM01000178.1 coordinate 7,992, forward strand.
CGGCAAGGCGCGCACGACGCTGGTGCTCGACGAGGCCGTGCCGCTCGAGCAGCTGCGCGGCACGCTGCCGGCTTCAGGCCGCGGCGTCGAGGCGACGCTGCTCGGTATCCTGCCACTGGGTCCCGACTTCGAAGGCTTCGTACGCGGTGGTGCATGGCATGCCAAGGCGCGCTACCGCGTCGATTCGGGCAACGAGCGCACCAGCAGCACCAGCACCTCGGCGGTGTACGGCCTCGGCGTGGAATACCGTGCGCTGGAGCGGCTGGGGCTGCGCGTGAGTGCCGATCGTTACCGGCTCTCGGGCCAGGACCTGACGCTGTTCGCGGTGGGTGCGAACTACCGATTCTGAGCCGGAGCCCCGACATGAAATCCAGCTACATTGCGGCAGCGTGCGGTCTTGCGCTGCTCGCCGCCGCCCCACCGGTCGGGGCGCAGCACGACCACCACGGGCATGCCACCGGCGCCGGTCACTGGCACGAGGCCGAGGTGACCGTGACGGCGGATGACACATGGGGGATCGAGCACTGCTTCGAGTCGGTGCCCGACCGGCACATCCGCTACCACATCGAGGCCACGGATCGGCTCGACGTGAACTTCCACGTGCACCCCGAACGCGACGGCGAATATCACACCGAGTACTTCATGCGCGAAGACGGCGTGGTGAGCTACTCCGGCGAGGCCGAGACCGTGGAGCCGGGCACTTACTGCTTCGCGTTCTACATGCCCACGGGCGAGACCGAAACCCGGGAGGCGAGGGTGCGCTATCGGGTCGATCCCTGAGCCCAATGCCCGCCGGCTGCGCCTGGCGCGCGGCATCGTGCTGAATTCGTACGATCTCCCCGCGTCACCACCGCTCGACGATCGTCTTCCGCTCCAGCGGATCCATCGCCGCGATCTTCGGATCGGCGTAGTACGAATCGTTGCGCAGCGACCGCGTCGAGATCTCGGCAAAGATGCACCCGTGGGTGCTGTTGAACGCGTGCATCTGCCCGCGCTCGACGAGCAGCTTGTCGCCGGCGGACAGGTGCACCACGTCTTCGTCGAGGTGCACCTCGAGGTCGCCCCACAGCACGTGGAAGG
>PWYM01000014.1 GCA_003567855.1 Gammaproteobacteria bacterium
CGAGCGTGAGGCCGTCGAAAACCGTCGGTACGCCGTCAGGGGGCGCGACGTACGCGCGGGCGCCTTCGAGCACCACGGTCAGGCTGCCGGGATTGACCGGGATCGCCTGGCTGTCGGCGTACACCGCCTGCGGCGTGATGCCGGCCGACTCGAGGTCGGCCAACCAGGCCTCCAGGCGTTCGGCCGACACGGCGACTGCCGTCACCTCGCCGTCGGCGTTGCGCACGCCGGCGGCAAAGTGCAGGGCCTCGAGGTCCTCGACGAGCTGTTCCTCGAGCGCGTAGGGCAGCACCTGCTGTATGCGCGCCTGCGAGCGAACCGGCACGCGCACACGCGCGAGCAGCACGTCGGCACCGGGCACGAGTGCGACCACGCGACGCTGCGCTGCGAGCGGTGCCGCGTCGGCGAGTTCGCCGCGCGCGGGGTCGATCACCGCGCGTCCGTGCGCGTCCACGACCATCCAGGCGGCCCGGTCGGGACGCGAGGGGTCAAAGCGGATCACGAGTTGCTCGGCCATCGGTGGTGTTTCCTGGCGGGGCGCGCGGGGCTTCAGTCGGTGCCCAGGCTGCGGAGCAGGGGGCGGACACTGCCGCCGGTATCGCGCTCGAGAAGAGAGTACATGGTGAGTCTCATCGAGCCAATAGACACCCTCGCAGTCAGCCGGAAGTGACTGCTGCGCTCGTCGATGCGATCCATCATCTCGGGCGTGAGCAGCTCGCCGAAGGTCGACACGAAGTCCGGGAAGTCGGCGTCGCCGCGCTGTTCGACCAGCGACTCGGCCGCCGCCGGCGAGAGGCCGTCGGCGAGTGACGCGAGCACCTCGGCGGGGGCGGTGTTGACGTTCAGCCGCGTGTCTTGGGGCAGAGCGGTGATCAACGGTGCCAGCCGGTCATAGGCGTCGGCGTCGAACCCCTCCATCGCCAGCAGTTCGCTGGTCGACGTGACCGGCAGGTTCGGGGGGCGGTACGGCGGGTCGTGGCTGGTGTAGACGTCGTCTTCGGCCCCCACCGGAAAGGAGGGGTCCTGGTTGGCGTCGATCCAGTCGACGACGTAGCCGGCGTACTCGGGGTCGATCTCGACCTGCGCGAGCAGGCGCTGGAACCATTCGAAGGCAACGTCGTCGCGCTCGCCGCCGGCATCGACCAGGTTGTTGATGTTGAAGCGGCCCTGCATGTCCTCGATTGCCCCCTGCACGAACCCGCCGTCGACGGGCAGCGGCTCGATTTCCTGCGCCCAGATCTCACCGAGGTGGTCGGAGTCGGGCCCCGTCTCCTGCAGGTCGATGCGCAGGATCTCGGCTGCGAGGAATTCCGCGCCCCGGAGGTACAGCCACGCCTGGTCGGAGGTCAGCGCCGCTTCGGTACGGCGCTGGTCGAGGTGCGAACGCCAGAGCATGTTGGCGGCGAGCACGCTGGCGATCGCGACGATCAGCAGCGCGGTGACCGCAGCGACGCCACGCTGACGCTGCGGCCGAGGTGTGCGAATCGGTATGCGCCCGGGCGTCACAGACCGGTCTCCAGCAGCCGCGTGATGCGCCCCATATCCTGGAACTCGAAGGTCAGCTCGACCGCGCGCGGCGCGAGGTGCAGCGCGGTCTCCGGCGGCACATCGGGCGGCGGCCACTGGGTCTGCCACTGGCCGCGCCAGTCGAGCAGCCGCAGCTCCAGCGAGTCCAGGCCGTCGAAGAGGTCGACGATCACGGGCTCGGTCTGCAGCGTGCGGTCGAGCACCGGCCAGTACTCGCGCACGAGCCGGTCGTCTTCGATCCTGTAGGCGACGCGCTGCAGCGTCGCGCGCGGGAGGCCAGAGGGGTTGGTCCAGCCGCCGCGCGTGAGTTGCAGCGCGTAGCCGTCTCCGGGCAGCGCACGCACCGCGGCTTCGTGGCGGTCCCCGAGTGCGTCGCGCACCGGTCGGGGATGCAGCTGCTGCAGGTCGCGCGTCAGCACGCGCATGCCCGAGTGCACCTCGCGCCACCGGTCGGCCTGGGCTTCGGCGAGTTCCTGCTGGTTGAGCACCGCGATCAGGCCCCCGAACGCCATCACGCCGACGACCGCGAAGATCGCCATCGCGACGAGCAGTTCGAGCAGCGTGAAGCCGCGGGAGTTCATTCGACCGCCTCGTCAGCCGGATCGGTCAGTCCGTCGGGGGGCACCGCAAGCATGTCCGGCGCCCACGGCGACACCGCGGCTGGCGGTGGCCGGCGCCCGAGGAATCCCGAAAGCGTGTGAATCGTCCGGTCGGGCCGGTTTTCGAGCGAGACGCGGATGTCGACCCTGCGGATAGCCGGAGACGGCGTGTCGCTGATCTCTTCGCGCCACAGCCAGCGCCGATCGCCGAACTCGAGTGCACCACCGCCTTCGCCCGGATCAGGAAACCCGGCTTCCAGCGCGATCTCGGTCATGCGGTTCATCGCGATCCAGCTCGCCATGGTCTTGTCGCGCATCAGGGCGGTGGCGTGCGTCGCCTGGCCCGCCTGCATGAATACCGCGATCATGCCGACAGCGACGATCGCCAGCGCGACCAGCACCTCGAGCAGCGTGAACGCGCGCATACGGCGCAGGCCCCGCGCGGGGATACCTGTTCGTGCAGGCATGACGGCGGCGACGTTCATCGGCCCCGGGTCTCGCGTTCGGTCTCGACCCGGCCGGCGGCGTCGGCGGTGATGATCAGGCGGTCGGGTCCGCCACGGCTCAGCACCGCGCGAAACGGCGTGATCTCGCCGCTCGAAAGCAGCAGCACCTGCGGCCGCGGCGTATCGCGCGGGCCGTCGGGCAGCGACGCATCGCGCCCCTCGACGCGCAGCTCGAGTTGCGCACCCTGGGGCAACGCGCGCGCCCGCAGCAGTCGGTCATCGGCGAGCGACAGCCACTCCCCGACGTCGGGTTCGTAGGCGTGGAACAGGTAGCCGCCCCTATGGAACTCGATGCCGTACTCGCGTGCCTGCAGCGTGGCTTCTTCGCCGGCGAGTTCCAGCAGTGTGGCGAGCCGCCGGCCGTGCTCGTCGAGCTGCGGGTCGAAGCCGCGTGCGCCGAACGACAGTGTCACGGCGACCGCGATGATCGCGACGATCACGACGACAACCATGATTTCGAGCAGCGTGAAGCCTCGCTGTGCCGGCAGGCGCGGCGATCCGCACCTGGCTGACCGCCGGCCCGATCGGCGGCGCGCGTTCCGGGGCGTGTTGTGCGGGAACGGAGGCATGGCGCGTGAGCCGGCCGCCGCGCGCCGGGCGGCGCGCGGTATCAGTCTATATCCCAGTTGCCGATCTCGGCGTTCATGCCTTCGCCGCCGGGACGGCCGTCGGCGCCGTGCGAGTACACGTCGTACTCGGCATTACGTTCACCGGGCGAGAGGTACTGGTAACGGTTGTCCCACGGGTCCCTCGGAAGGGAGTTCAGATACGGGCGCCAGTTGCGCAGGTTCGGGTCGTTGGGCCTCGATACCAGCGCATCGAGCCCCTCCTGCGACGTGGGGTATCGGTAGTTGTCCATGTAGAAGAGCTGCAGGGCACTTTCTATGGCCCGGATGTCGCTCTTGGCGCGGGAAATCTGTGCATCGTCGATGCGGCTCATGACGTTCGGCGCGATCAGCGCGGCAAGTATGCCGATGATCACGACGACGACCATGATCTCGATCAGCGTAAAACCGCGCTGTGCCGCCAGGGCACGGCGGGGCGCGTTGGGGTTAAGCTCGGTCATCGAATTGTCACCTGGACTGGGGCGCTTGCCGGCGCGATCCGCCGACGCCTCTGGAGACTAGCATATCCCTGTGACCACGAATGTGCGCCAGTTGTTTCGTAGCCGCACGGGCGCCATCGCACTCGGACTCGCGCTGAGCCCGGTCGTCGTGGCGCTCGCGGTGTCGGCAGGTGGCGACGCGGTGTATGAGCTGCTGCTTTACCGGCGGCCCCAGGTACTCGATGAAGGCCACTGGTGGCGGCCGTTCAGTGCGCAGTTCGTGCATCTGGGTGCGGCGCACCTGGTCGGCAACCTGCTGGCGTGGCTGGGGCTGTGTGTGCTGCTGCAGCCGCGACTACCGGCCCGGGCGTTGCTGGCCGTCGGCGTGGCGGCGATTGCAGCCACCGCTGCCGGCCTCGTGCTGACGCCGTCGGTCGCGTGGTACGGCGGCCTCTCCGGGGCGCTGCACGGTGTCGCGACCGGTTGCGCGGTCTTGCTGCTGTTGCTTCGGCGTGACGTCGGCATCGCGGTCATGGTGCTCGTGCTGATTGCCGTCAAGCTTGCGTGGGAACAGTTCGTCGGGCCGTTGCCGGGCGAACGCCTGCCTGCCGATGCGCGCGTGGTCACCGAAGCCCACCTGTGGGGCGGTGTCGGCGGCGCGTTTGCAGGGCTTGTCGTGGGCTTGCTCCGACGCGGTCGCGGTCGCGTATAATCGCGGCCCTTTGCCACCGCCCGCACTGTGATGGGGCGTGCTGCAGGCCGGCGACCGGCAGGAAGGGGGATCATTGTCTTACGCGTTCGTGTTTCCGGGCCAGGGTTCGCAGTCGCCGGGTATGCTCGACGCGCTGGCGGCGGAGTACCCGGTCGTGCGCGAGTCGCTGCAGGAAGCGGGCGAGGTGCTCGGTCTGGATCTTGCCGGCCTCGTGGCCTCGGGCCCTGAAGCGGAGCTTAACCGCACCGAGCTTACGCAGCCGGCGCTGCTCGCTGCCGGTGTGGCGACGTGGCGCGCGTGGCAGGCCGCCGGTGGCAGGCCGCCGGTGCGGCTGGCCGGGCACAGCCTCGGTGAATACACGGCACTGGTGTGTGCCGGCTGCCTGTCTTTTGCCGACGCGCTGCGACTCGTGCGGCGGCGCGGCGAACTCATGCAGCAGGCTGTGGCGAGCGGCGAAGGTGCAATGGCGGCGATCCTCGGCCTCGATGATGACGCGGTCCGCGAGGCGTGCAGCGGCGCCGCGGACGGCGACGTCGTTGCAGCTGTGAATTTCAACGCCCCGGGGCAGGTGGTGATCGCCGGCCAGCGGGCCGCAGTGGAGCGCGCGGCCGAGGCCGCAAAGGCTGCCGGCGCTCGGCGGGTGGTCCCGTTACCGGTCAGCGTCCCTTCACACTGTGCGCTGATGCGTCCGGCCGCCGAGGCGCTCGCGCCGGCGCTCGAGGCGGTGTCCTGGAAGGCGCCGGCCATCCCGGTCGTCAACAACGTGGACGTGGCGGTCGAAGACGATCCCGCCCGCATCCGCGAGGCGCTGGTCCGCCAGCTCTACAACCCGGTGCGCTGGGTGGAGACGATACAGGCGTTGTCCGCCGCCGGCGTGACCGATATCGTCGAGTGCGGTCCCGGCAAGGTGCTTGCCGGGCTGACGCGGCGCATTGACCGCTCGCTGGGCATGCACGCGCTGGTCGATCCCGCATCGATCACCGCGACGCTGGAGGCGACAGGCCCGGGACAGGGAGAGACACGCTCATGACCGAACAGTACCCCGGGCTCTCGTTGCCCGGCCTGGAAGGCCGGGTGGCCCTCGTGACCGGCGCATCGCGCGGAATAGGCGAGGCGATCGCGGCACAGCTCGCCGCACTCGGCTGCCGCGTCGTCGGCACGGCGACCAGCGACGCCGGCGCCGGGCGCATCAGCGAACGCCTCGGCGACCATGGACGCGGGGTATCGTTGGAGATCACCGATGATGATGCCGTCGCGGCGGTGTTCGAAGACGTCGCGAAGCACGAGGGCGCGGTGTCCATTCTCGTCAACAATGCGGGCGTCACGCGCGACAACCTGCTGCTTCGGATGAAGCCCGACGAATGGCACCAGGTGATCGACGTGAACCTGAACGCGATGTACCGGACCGCGCGCGCGGCACTGCGGCCGATGATGAAGGCCCGGCACGGACGCATCATCAACATCTCGTCGGTCGTCGGGGTCATGGGCAACGCCGGGCAGAGCAACTACTGTGCGAGCAAGGCCGGCATCATCGGTTTTTCGCGGGCACTCGCCCGGGAAGTCGGCTCCCGCGGGATAACGGTGAACAGCATCGCGCCGGGCTTTATCGAAACCGACATGACCGCGGCCATGGAAGATGCTGCACGCGAGCGGATGGTCGCGCAGATTCCGCTGGCACGCCTCGGCAGCCCCGTCGATATCGCCGGCGTGGCCGCGTTCCTGGCCTCGGACCTGGGCGCCTACATCAGCGGAGAAACGCTGCATGTGAACGGTGGCATGTTAATGCCATGACACTTTAAAAGTGACGCTCAAGTAACGGATATTATTATTTAAATATTGCGTGTCCGGAGCCCCTCGAGCGGGCTGCTAGATTGCCCCGGACGATTTCCATAAAATACGCGCCTGCGGTCATCCGGAGCCGGGGCGCATTCGCACCCAAACCCAACCGCCAAGAGGGATACAAGGATAATGAGCAGCATCGAACAGCAGGTTAAGTCCATCGTCGCCGAACAGCTCGGCGTCAAGGAAGAGGAAGTCACCAACGACGCTTCCTTCGTCGACGATCTGGGCGCGGATTCGCTGGATACCGTCGAGCTGGTGATGGCGCTGGAAGAGGAATTCGAAACGGAAATTCCCGACGAGGAAGCCGAGAAGATCACCACCGTCCAGCAGGCCATCGACTACATCGTCGCGCGCAAGGACCAGTCCTGAGCCGCGTGCCCCCCACGACGCTTCGCGTCAACCCGAATCCCGCAGCATTCTCATGACCAGACGACGCGTCGTAGTCACGGGTCTGGGTATCGTGTCGCCCGTGGGCAGCACGGTAGACCAGGCGTGGAAGAACGTGGTCGATGGCCTCAGTGGCATCGGCCCGATCAAAACGATGGATGTGAGCCTGTTCACCACCCGTTTCGGCGGCGTGGTCAAGGGCTTTGAGGCCAGCGATTACGTGCCGGCGAAGGAAGCCCGCAAGATCGACCCGTTCATGCACTACGGGATCGCGGCGTGCAGCCAGGCCATCCGGGATTCCGGGCTGGAAATCACCGACGCGAATCGTCATCGCATCGGTGTCGCCGTCGGCGCCGGGATCGGTGGCATCGGCACGATCGAAGCCAACTGTGCGAAGTACCTCGAGGCGGGTCAGCCCCGAAAGATTTCGCCGTTCTTCGTGCCCGGCAGCATCATCAACATGGTGTCGGGGCACGTGTCGATCATGTACGGCATCACCGGGCCTAACGTCGCGCTGGTCACCGCGTGTACGACGGCAACCCACTCGATCGGGTTTGCAGCGCGCATGATCGCTTACGGCGATGCTGACGCGGTGCTCGCCGGGGGTGCCGAGCATGCCACCACGCCGCTGGGGCTCGGAGGCTTCTGCTCGGCCCGCGCGCTGTCAACGCGCAACGACGACCCGTCCCGCGCGAGCCGGCCGTGGGATCGTGGCCGTGACGGCTTCGTGCTGTCAGACGGTGCAGGCTGCATGATGCTCGAGGACTACGAGCATGCTAAAGCGCGTGGGGCGCCGATTTACGGCGAAGTGCTCGGCTTCGGCATGAGTGGCGATGCACACCACATCACCGCGCCGCCCGAGGACGGACGCGGTGCGCGCGCGTGCATGGAGGCGGCGCTGGCCGATGCCGGTCTGAATCCCGATCAGATCGGCTATATCAATGCGCATGGCACGTCCACGCCGCTGGGCGACGTCGCCGAGACCATCGCGATCAAGCGGGCCTTCGGCGATCATGCGTCCACGGTGCCGGTGAGCTCGACCAAGTCCACGACCGGCCACCTGCTTGGTGCGGCGGGCGGTGTAGAGGCGATCTTCACGCTGCTCGCAATGCGCGACGGCGTGCTGCCACCGACAATCAACCTCGAGGAACCCGGTGACGGCTGTGATCTGGACTACGTGCCCAACACCGCACGCGACGCCAAGATCGACTACGCGCTCAGCAACTCCTTCGGTTTCGGCGGCACCAACGGGACGCTGGTCTTCGGCCGCGTGAACTGAGCGCGCGGGTCGTGGCGCGGACCTCGTTCCTGATCGAGGAATGCGCCTGGGCGGTCGACCCGCTCGAACTGCATGCGCTCGCCCCCGAGCGCTACCCCGTGCTGCTCCAGAGCGCTGCGCATGGCGCTCAGACCGGGCGCTGGGACATCCTGATGGCGGGGCCCGGTGAGCGGATCAGCGGTGACGACGGGTTTCTGGCCCGTCTCGATGCCGCGTGGTCTGAAGCCGGTGGCCGTCGCCGGGCGTCCCCGCCGGAGCATGATCGCGATGCGCCGCCTTTCAGTGGGGGCTGGTTCATCTACCTGGACTACGAACTCGCCGCGGAGATCGAACCCCGGCTCGTGCTGCCGCCGCGACACGCACTGCGCGCGCAGGCGGTGCGCATGCATGGCGCGCTGATCCGCGACCACCGCGAGCGTCGTGCGTGGCTGTGTGCCGAGGCAGGCGCCGACGCGCTGCTGCGCGACCTGCGTCGGGATCACGCGCGTGCCGCGGCGCGCGCCGATGCCGCATACGACGACGCGCTGCCCGCACTGACGCTCGACGAGGCGCCCGCCGATGAATACCGGCGCGGCGTGCGCACCGCACTCGAGCACATCGGTGCCGGTGACGTGTTCCAGGTGAACCTGTCGCGCGCGTGGCGCGGGCGTTTCGCGTCGCCACCGGACGCAGTGCGCCTTTATCGTCGCCTGCGCGACCGCAATCCGGGACCGTTCGCCGGGCTCGCCCGCGTCGACGGCGGCACGATCGTGAGTTCCTCGCCCGAACGGCTGCTGTCGGTATCCGGCGCGGAGGTGCAGACGCGACCGATCGCCGGCACCCGTCCGCGCGGCGCCGACGCCGCCGGTGACCGCCGCCACCGCCGGGCCCTGCGTGCAAGCCCGAAGGAGCGCGCCGAACACGTGATGCTGATCGACCTCGAGCGCAACGACCTTGGTCGCATCTGCGCCGGCGGCAGCGTTCGCGTGGACGAATTCATGGTCATGGAGGCCTACGCACACGTTCATCACATCGTCTCCAACGTGCGCGGCACGTTGCGCGATGACGTCTCTCCGGGCGATACCATCGCCGCACTGTTTCCCGGTGGCACGATCACCGGCTGCCCGAAGGTGCGCTGCATGGAGATCATCGC
>PWYM01000159.1 GCA_003567855.1 Gammaproteobacteria bacterium
GGGGCTTTGGAAATCACGGGTCGGCCGCCGTCGGTCGACGGGGGCGGCGATGGCCGCCCTGCTGCTCGCCGTATCGTTGATGGCGCCTGCCGCCGGCGCCGACCACGTGTTCATGCACGTCCACGTCATCACGATGGACGAGGTCGGCGTGCTCGAGGATCAGCACGTGGTGGTGACCGACGGGCGCATCGCGCGCATCGGCCCCGCCGACGAGGTCGAATTGCCCGACGGGCACCGGCAGATCGACGCGCGCGGTGAGTGGTTGCTACCCGGCCTCACCGAGATGCACGCGCACGTGCCGCCGGACCATGCCGATGAGGCGTTCGCGCACGACATGTTGCGACTGTTCCTCGCGCACGGCGTCACCACGGTACGCGGCATGCTCGGCGCGCCGTGGCACCTGCCGATGCGCGACGCGCTGGCGAACGGAGAACTCGACGGGCCGCGCCTGTACACGTCCGGGCCTTCGTTGAACGGCAACAGCGTCGAGTCGCCCGAGGCCGGCCGGAAGATGGTGCGCGAACAGGCGGCCGCCGGTTACGATCTGCTGAAGATCCACCCGGGTCTCAGCCTCGAGGCGTTCCGCGCAATCGCCGAAACCGCCGACGAAGAGGGCATTCCATTCGCCGGCCACGTGCCCGAAGCCGTCGGTGTGACCATCGCGCTGGCCGCGGGTATGGCGACCATCGACCATCTCGACGGTTACGTGCACACGCTGGTGCCGGCGTCGCGCCGTGCCAACGGCGGCTTCTTCGGCGTAGCACTGGTCGCGCACGCCGACGCGGACCGTATTCCGGCGATCGTGCGGGCCACGCGTGATGCGGGCGTCGGGGTGGTGCCCACCGAGACGCTGATGGTCAACGTGCTCGCCGAAGGCGACACCGACACCCTGCTCGAGGATCCGGCGCTCGCGTACATGCCCGAGTCGTGGCGTGAACGCTGGGCGGCCGGTCGCAACAACCTGCGCGGGCGTCCGGAGTTCGATCCCGAGGCGGCCGAGCGGTTTCTCGAGCTCAGGCGCGAGCTGCTCGCGGCGATGTACGAGGCCGGTGTAGAGATCCTGTTCGGTTCGGACGCGCCGCAGATCTTCAACGTGCCCGGCGCGTCGGTGCGGCCCGAGATGGCGACGATGGAAGCCGCCGGCATGAGCCGTTACGACATCCTCGCGTCGGCGACCCGCGGACCGGCGCGGCACTTCGGCGCCGACGACGTGTTCGGGCGCGTCGCCACCGGCCTCGAGGCCGACCTGGTACTCGTCGCCGGGAACCCGCTGGACGACCTTGACCACCTGCGCCACCCGGTCGGCGTAATGTCGCGCGGCGAGTGGTATGACCGCGATCGGCTTGATGCGCTGCTCGAGTCGGTGCGGCGGTCATCGGCGGGCGGGGGCCGCTGACCGGACGATGCCGGAGACATCGTAATGAATGACCGCAGGGGGCTGGTATAGTCTCACGCGACCGGCAGTGAAGGCCGGCCACCGGCGCCACAACAAGCAAGCAGGGGCACGCTTAATGGATACGCAGGAAGTCGTCGAATTCGTTACCGAACAGGGTACAGCGTTCGGCATCAACATCATCGCCGCGATCGCGATCTTCTTCATCGGCCGCTGGGTCGCGGGGATGATTCAGCGCGTGCTGATCAAGGGGCTCGAGCGTGCCAAGCTAGAACCGATCCTGATCCGCTTCCTCAGCAACATCGTCTACGTGGTCCTGATCGTGTTCGTGGTGCTTGCCGCGATCGCACAGCTCGGCGTGCAGACCACGTCGCTGATCGCGGTGCTCGGTGCGGCCGGCCTTGCGGTCGGCCTGGCGCTGCAAGGGTCGCTCGCGAATTTCGCCGCCGGCGTGCTGATCATCATCTTCCGTCCATACAAGATCGGCGACTACATCGAGGGCGGAGGTGTCGCCGGCACGATAGAGGAGGTGCAGATTTTCACGACCATCCTCAAGACCCCGGACAACCGCCGCGTCATCGTGCCCAATGGGCAGATGATGTCGGGCGTGATCACCAACTACTCCACCCATCCGATCCGCCGCGTGGACCTGACCGCGAGCGTCAGCTACGACGCCGACAGCGACCACGTACGCCGCGTGCTCAAGGACATCCTCGACAACGACGAGCGGGTGCTTGCCGAGCCGGCCTACAACATCCGCATGATGAACCACGGCGACAGCAGCATCGACTGGATCGTGCGTCCGTGGGTGAACACCCCGGACTACTGGGATGCGTACTGGGATCTCACCGAGAAGATCAAGCGCCGCTTCGACGAGGAAGGCATCGTGATCCCGTTCCCGCAGCGCGACGTGCATCTCTATCACCATTCCGAGGACACGGGTGGCGAGGAAGAAGGCGAGTCGCGGCGCGCCACCGAGGCGGCGAGCGCCTGACGGGTCCTGCCGGCGCGGGGGCAGGCCCGCGCCGGCGTCCTCCTGCGGTAGACTCGTCGCCATTGCAGCGCCGAACGTACTACCGGAGGCCGTATGTCCCCCCGCATTTTCCTGGCAGCCCTCGCCGCCGTCCTGCTGATGCTGGGCGGCTGTGGTCAGCCTGCGGACGAGCGCCCCGCGACCACGCCGGAGCCCGACCACGAGATGACCACCACCCCCGAAACCACGCCCGATACGCTGATCGACCGCGAGCGCCTGTTCGGCAACCCCGAACGCGCGCAGGGGCGGCTCAGTCCGGACGGGAGCACCGTCAGTTTCCTCGCACCGCTGGACGGCGTGCTCAATGTCTGGGTCGCCCCTGTCGACAACATCGCCGACGCCACCGCAGTCACGCGCGATACCGGCCGCGGTATCCGCAACCACTTCTGGTCGCCTGACGGCGAGTGGATCCTGTACTTGCAGGACACCGACGGCGACGAGAATTTCCTGCTCTACGCCGTGTCGCCCGACGGCGAAGGTGACCCTCGCAATCTCACGCCCTTCGACGACACCACCGCGCAGGTCGTGCGCATGAGCCGCGACCACCCCGACACGATTCTCGTCGGACTCAACAACCGCGATGCACGCTGGCACGACGTCCACCGGCTTACGCTGTCGACAGGCGAACTCGAGCTCGTCACCGAGGGTGACGGCTTTCTCGGCTTCCTCGCCGACCACGATCTCGACGTTCGCCTCGCGATGCGGCCGCGCCAGGGGGGCGGCATGGACCTGCTGCGCCGTGACGGCGACGCATGGGAGACACTGCTGACCGTCGAGCAGGAGGATGATCTTTCGACACAGCCGTTCGACTTCACCTCCGACAACAGCCGCATCTACATGGTCGACAGTCGCGACCGCGACACCGCCGCGCTGGTCACGATCGACGTCGACAGCGGCGAGCGCGAGGTGCTCGGTGAGTCCGACCGCGCCGATGTGTCCAACGTCGTCATCGACCGCGTGTCACGCGACGTCGTCGCCTACGCGGTCAACTACAAGCAGGTCGAGTGGCATCCGCTCGACGAGGACTTCGCGCGCGACTTCGAATTCCTGGGCGAGCGCATCGACGGCGAGCTGTCGGTCGCGAGCCAGAGCGCCGATGGCAGCCGCTGGCTGGTCGTTGCGAGCGACGCCACCGTGCCGGGGCGTTATTACCTGTACGAACGTGAGGCGGGCGAGGTCCGCCCGCTGTTCGATACCCGTCCGCAGCTCGCCGACGAGCCGCTGACGCCGATGCACCCGCTGGTGATCCGCTCGCGAGACGGGCTGGATCTCGTGTCCTACCTCAGCCTGCCGCGCTGGACCGACCCCGACGGGGACGGGCGGCCTGCCGAGCCGCAGCCGCTGGTGCTGCTCGTCCACGGCGGGCCGTGGGCGCGCGACAGTTTCGGCTACCAGCCGGAGCACCAGTGGCTGGCGAACCGCGGCTACGCGGTGCTGTCGGTGAACTTCCGCGGGTCCACGGGCTTCGGCAAGTCGTTCATCAACGCAGCCGACGGCGAGTGGGCGGGCAAGATGCACGATGACCTCATCGACGCGGTCGAGTGGGCCATTGACGAGGGCATCACCACGCCCGAGCAGGTTGCGATCATGGGCGGCAGTTACGGTGGCTACGCGACGCTCGTCGGGTTGACGGTCACGCCCGAGACCTTCGCGTGCGGCGTCGACATCGTCGGTCCGTCCAATCTCGAGACGCTGCTCGAGTCGATCCCGCCGTACTGGGAGGCGTTCTTCGAGAACCTCGCGCGCCGCGTCGGCGACCCGCGCACCGAGGAAGGGCGCGAACTGCTGCGCGAGCGCTCCCCGCTGCATCTCGCCGACCGCATCCAGCGGCCGCTGCTGATCGCGCAGGGGGCCAACGATCCGCGCGTGAAGCAGGCCGAATCCGACCAGATCGTCGAGGCGATGCAGGCCAACGAGCTGCCGGTGACCTACGTGCTCTACCCCGACGAGGGCCACGGTTTCGCGCGGCCCGAAAACCGGCTCGCGTTCTACGGCATCACCGAGGTGTTCCTGTACGAGTGCCTCGGCGGCCAGGCGCAGCCCATAGACGGCGCGCTCGAGGGGTCGACGACCGAGGTGCCCGTCGGCGCCGACTTCGTCACCGGGCTCGCCGAGGAACTCGCGCGCTGGCAGGCGGCGGACTGACGGCGTGTCAGGCCGCGCGCGGCCATGGCGTCAGTCTTCGTGTCCCCAGGGCGCCGGCGGTGGATCTACCGGCTCGGACAGATCGAAGGCGACACGGAAGACGCGGTCGGTGCCGAGCCGGTGCACGCTGTAGATGTACTGCTCGCCGGGATCGATTTCGATCATCCAGACGTTGGTCTGCGCCTCGTTGACGACTTCCCAGGTCTGCGCGTCAGACGGGAACATCTGCACGCGCGCGCTGCCGGGGTTGGGCGTGCGGCCGCCGTAGCCGCTGACCGCTTCCTCGGAGCCGTCGGGGTGGCGGTGCTCGTGGCGTAGCGTGATCGCGTCGTCATCGCGCGACAGCACCCAGGTACGCGAGCGGTTGTCGCCGACGGCGAACGGGATGCGAATGCGCGTATCGTCGCAGTCGCGCACGTGCATCATGAGCGTTTCGCCAGCGAAACTGTCGTCGCCTTCCGGTGCGATGAGCAGGGTGCCTTCGAACGCCTGGCCGCACAGCGCCTCCAGGCGTTCCCAGAAGCCCTGCTGAGGTGTTTCGGCCGTGGCCAGTGCGGGCCACAGCAGTACGAGCAGCGGCAAGCAGCGAGCGTTCATGCGAGATCCTCCCTGCAAATGGTGACAGACACCTTTCAGCGCACATTGCCGCAACCCCGGGGTCGCTGCAATCGCGCCGTGAGCCACCGGTTGGTGGTCGCGCAGACCGTGTCCCCGGGCGTCCGCGGGCATTGGCACGGTCGTGCCCGAGGCTGGGGCCCAGGCCGAGCGTCGCCCCCCGACGACGCCACTTTGCCATACCTCGTGCTAGCATTTCGGGCTGATCGTTTCCGGAGTATGTCCGATGCCCCAGTCTTTGCTCGAAGCCCCGGCGGGGCGTATGGCCACCGTGTGGGCTGCCGTGTGCTGCCTGGCTTTCGCCGGCGCCGCAGCCGCCGATGAATCTGAATATGTCGTCGGCGAGGGGCGCGAAGTTGCGCTCCAGTACACGCTGTCGCTCGCGGCCAATGGCGAGGTGCTCGAGAGTAACGTGGACGGCGAGCCGCTGGTCTACATGCACGGGCAAGGGCAGTTGCTGCCGGCGCTGGAGGCGCGCCTCGAGGGGCTGTCTGCCGGCGACGAGCGCCAGGTCGAGCTCGAAGCCGACGAGGCCTACGGCGAGCACAATCCCGAGCTGATGCAGGAAGTCAGTCCGGACATGGTGCCCGAGGAGGGTCGCGAGGTCGGCCAGGTGCTGGTCGGCAGCGACGGTGACGGCCAGCCGTTCGAGGTGCGGGTCGCCGAGGTCGACGAAGACCGCGTGCTGCTCGACTTCAACCATCCGCTCGCCGGTGAGGCGCTACGCTTCGACGTCACGGTGCTGTCGGTACGCTGACGGCGGGCGCCGCGCGTCGCGGGGGCGCCTGCGTACTGCAGACGCTTCAGCCGTGCAGCCAGTCGCAGAGTCGATCGATCGCGTCGCGGGTCGGGTTGCACCACTGGCGCAGGAATGCGTCGTCGGGCACCTCGTCTGCAGCGAGCTCCGCCGCGGCGTCCATCGCCGCGGCACCGTTGAAATCCACGCACGCGATGCGCACCGACAGCTCGTGTTCGGGCCGGCCGAAGTCGCTGCCGGGCAGGAAGGCGATGCCGGTGTGCTCCAGCGCCTGTTCACACAGGTCCTCGCTGGTCACGATGCCGCGCGTGTTGAGCCGCTCGCGCAGCGGGCTGAAGTTCGGGAATACGTAGAAGCCGCCGCGCGGTTCGGCGAGCTCCGCGCCGGCATCCTGCAGGCGCTGGTGAGTCGCGCGCATCAGCGCGCCGAGCACGCGGCGCGCCCGCCGGAGGTAGTCCTGCAGCGCCTCGCTGTCGCCGAAGCCCTCGACCGCCGCGTACTGGATCGGTGCGGCGGTGGACGTGAACGTCTCGCTCGCGACCGACGCCATCGTGTCGACGAGCCAGCGCAACGTGTCGGGGAACACGAATGCGCCCAGTCGCCAGCCACCGGCGCCGGCCCACTTGGACAGCCCGTTGCTGATGATCGTCCCTTCCGGGTAGTAGCGTGCGATGGAGACGTGTTCGCCCTCGAAGTGCAGGCCTGAATAGATCTCGTCGGCCAGTACCAGGACGCGATAGCGGCGGGCAACTTCAGCAATCGCCTCGAGTTGGTCCGGGCCGTAGGTGGTGCCCGTCGGGTTGCCGGGGTAGTTGAGGATCAGCAGGCGGGGGCGTTCGGGGTCGCGCTCGCAGAGGCGTTCCAGCGCCTCGGGCGTCACGCCGAGCCCCGACTCGATCTGCGTCGGCAGCCAGCGCAGGTGGCGGCCAATGATCTGGGCCTGCGGCGCGTACGACACCCAACTCGGTGCCGGGATCACGAGATCTCCGTAGTAGACGAGTTGCACGAGGAACATCAGCTCCTTGGTGCCGGGGCCGACGAGCACGTTCGCGGGGTCGTAGTCGAGGCCCTCGGTGCGCCGGTAGTAGCCGGTGATCGCCTCGCGCAGCGCCGGCAGCCCCTTGACTGGCAGGTAGTCCTTCTCGCCGGCGTAGCGGCGCAGCGCCTCAACCATGATGTCGGGTACCGGGAACGGTGACTGGCCGAGGCCGAGACGCACCACGTCGCGCCCCTGCCGGCGCAGCTCCGCGCAGCGCTCGTTGATCGCGATCGTCGCCGAGTGGCGCAGCCCGCGCACGTTGAGGTTGAGATGCACCTTGGGGGAGAAATCGCTGTTCATGTCGGGCCCCGACCAGCACGATCTGAGAGTGCGCGTGATGGTAACACTCCACGCACGCCGCCCGCGGGGGCTGCTACGCTTCCGGAGGGCTTCATCGACAGGGGAGAGGCTGATGTCCGACTACACCGAGGCCGATCTGCGCGAGGTCGTGCACCGCCAGAAGGTCTACGACGTGCTGACACGCTACTGCCGGGCGCTGGACCGCTGTGACGTCGCGCTGATGAAGAGCGTCTATCACGAGGACGGGTTCGACGACCACGGTATCTTCCAGGGCAATGCGCAGGCTTTCGCGGAATACATCATCCGGGAGATCCAGGAGTGGTTCGAGGTCACCACGCACGCGATCTGCAACGTGCACATGGAACTCGACGGCGATGTGGCGTACACCGAGTCGTACCTGCTCGCCTACCACATCGTGCGTCCGGAGAAAATGGACGACATCTTCGGGTCGACCTACATGAAACAGTTCAGGGTGTCCCCGGCGATGGAAGACCGCCACCTCTACCTGTTCGGTGGCCGCTACGTCGATCGGCTGGAACGTCGCCAGGGTGAGTGGCGCATCGCCCGCCGGCAGGTTGTCATGGACTGGAACGAGAACGTGCGCTCGACAATGATCCACGATCAGGGCATCAACGCGAGCCTGACGGTGCGCGGGCGGCGTGATGGCGAGGATCCGGTGTTTCTGAACCGGCGCTGACGGCGTCCTGCCCCGGCCTTTGTGCGCATGAAAAAGGGCGCCGTCCTGATGGACGGCGCCCCGGTTGCCAGCGTAGCGACTGGTGCGGTCAGGCGACCTTGCGGCTGGAGCCGCCGGTCACCTCCGCGACCGCTTCGGCGATGATCGACAGTCCCTGCTCGAGGTCTGCTTCCGGGATCATCAGCGGCGGCAGCAGCTTCAGGACCTGGTCGTCTATGCCCGCGGTCTCGATGATCAGCCCGCGCTTGAACGCGGCCTCCGAGATCTTGCCGGCGAGTGCCTGGTCCTCGAACTCGATGCCCTGGATCATGCCGCGGCCCTTGCGTACGCCCTTGACCGGCATGGCCTCGATGATCTTGTCGAGGCGTGCTTCGATCGCCGCGGCCTTGCGCGCGGTGGCGCGCTCGAGGCTGTCGTCGCGCCAGAATTCCAGCGCCGCTGTTGCGGTCACGAACGCGGGGTTGTTGCCGCGGAAAGTGCCGTTGTGCTCGCCCGGGGCCCACTGGTCGAGTTCCGGGCGCATCAGCATGATGGCCAGCGGCAGGCCGAAGCCCGACAGCGACTTCGACAGGCAGATCATGTCGGGCTCGATGCCGGCGGGCTCGAAGCTGAAGAACGGCCCGGTGCGCCCGCAGCCGACCTGGATGTCGTCGAGGATCAGCAGTACGCCGTGGCGCTTGAGAATCGCGGCGAGTTCGCGCAGCCACTCCATGCGCGCGGCGTTGACGCCGCCCTCGGCCTGCACGGTCTCGATGATTGCCGCGGCGGGCTTGTCCATGCCCGAGCCCTCGTCGCCGAGCATCGCGTCGAGCAGCTTCAGGCTCTGCTCCTCGTCCAGGTCGAGGTAGCTGTCGAAGGGCATCACCGAGGTGTGCGTGAGCGGGATGCCCGCGCCGGCGCGCTTGAACGCATTGCCGGTGACGGCGAGCGCGCCGAGCGTCATGCCGTGGAAAGCGTTGGTGAACGAGATCACCTGCTGGCGGCCGGTGACCTTGCGCGCAAGCTTGAGCGCCGA
>PWYM01000184.1 GCA_003567855.1 Gammaproteobacteria bacterium
ACTCGGGCTGCTGCTGCGTGTAATTCTGCACTTCCGGGACCCAGCCATAGGCGGGCAGTTCGCCCGCGGCAGTGACCTGCTCGGTGATGCGCTCGCGGTTGATCGCGAGCGCCAGCGCGCGACGCAGCTTCACGTTGTCGACGAACGGTTCGCGCGTGACGTTCAGGCCGTAATAGTAGGTGCCGAGATAGTCGTGCACCTTGAGCTCGTCGGAGAGGTTTTCGCGGATCCAGCGCAACTGCCGATACGGGATCTCGTAGGTCATGTCGAGCTCGTTCGCGCGGTAGCGCTGCAGCTCCGTCGACTGGTTCTCGATCGGGTAGAACCAGACTTCGTCGATGCTGGTGTTGTCGTTGTCCCAGTGGTGTTCGTTGCGCAGCAGCTTGATGTGCGACTGCGGCGTCCACTCTTCGAGCCGGTAGGCGCCGTTCGACACCATGCGCCCGGGACGCGCCCAGCGCTCGCCGTCGTGGCGCTCGACCGTCGCACGGTGCACGGGGTACGCGGCCGAATGGCTGAGCACGCCGAGGAAATACGGCGCGGGATGATGCAGGCGGATTTCGAGCGTGTGCTCGCCGGTCGCCTCGACGCCGAGCGCGTCCGGCGGCAGTTCACCGGCGATGACCTCGGCGGCGTTGACGATCGGGCGCAGCATGATCCCGTAGTTCGACAGCGTGCGCGGGTCGACGCTGCGGCGCAGCCCGTATTCGAAATCGGCGGCCGTCACCGGGTCGCCGTTGGACCAGCGTGCATCCTCGCGCAGCCGGAAGGTGTAGACGAGTCCGTCGTCGCTGATCTCCCACGACTCGGCCGCACCTGGCCCGGTGGTGTTGTCCGGGCGTTCTATCGTCAGTCCCTCGAAAAGGTCGCGCAGCAGGTGGGCCTCCGGTACACCCTCGGTCTTGTGCGGGTCGAGTGACTGCGGCTCCGCACCATTGCCCCGTCGCAGCACCTGCCGCTCGGCACGCTCGGTGCCGCTCTCGCCGCCGACCTGCACGGTGCGGCTCCGGTCGGGGCGATCGCCGCCACAGGCGGCAAGCAGCAGGGCGGCGAACGCCGCCGCCAGGATCATGACGCGGACGTTGGACAGGGCGGGCATCGGGGACTCCGTCAACGGGGGAGAAGGACATCTGAAAAATAGCACAGCCCCGGAGCATGCCCCGTGAACCGGAACACACGCACCGCACCCACATGCCCCGCGGGGGCGGCGCGCCGTCAGGCGCGCATTCGGCCCGTACGCGCGCGCAGGTGCACGAGCAGCTGCGAGATCGCCGCCGGCGTCACGCCCGGCACCCGCGACGCGGTACCGATGTCGCGGGGACGCAGCCGCGCGAGCTTTTCGCGCACCTCGCTGGACAGCCCGGGGACCGCCGCGTAGTCGAGGTCCGCGGGCAGCGGTGTGCCGGCGTGGTGCTGCTGGCGGCGGATCTCGTTGCGCTGGCGCTCGATGTAGCCGGCGTAGCGGACCTCGGTCTCGATGCGCGTGGCGATCTGCTCGCCGAGTTCGGGCCAGTCCTGCAGGGCTTCGGGCGATGCGCCGACCGCAGGATGCGCGACGAGCGCCGCGTAGGTGACCCCCGGCCGACGCAGCAGCGAGAGCGCGCGGCTCGCGCGCGACAGCCCGCCGTCGAGCACGGCGTGCAGCGGGTCGCCGTCGGTCACATCGCCCGGGCGCAGCAGGGACCCGTCGAGGCGTGCGCGCTCGGTGGCGATCGCGTCGCGCTTGCGGCAGAACGCGTCCCAGCGCGCATCGCCGACCAGCCCGAGTTCGCGGCCGACCGGCGTCAGGCGTTCATCGGCGTTGTCTTCGCGCAGCAGCAGGCGGTGCTCGGCGCGGCTGGTGAACATGCGGTAGGGCTCGGTGGTGCCGCGCGTGATCAGGTCGTCGACGAGCACGCCGAGGTAGGCCTCGTCGCGGCGCGGAGACCAGCTTGGCAGGCCACGCGCGGCACGCGCGGCATTGACGCCGGCGAGCAGTCCCTGCGCGGCGGCCTCCTCGTAGCCGGTGGTACCGTTGATCTGGCCGGCGAAGTACAGCCCGTCGATGAAACGCGTCTGGAGCGTGTCGGAGAGGTCGCGCGGGTCGAAGTAATCGTACTCGATCGCGTAGCCGGGACGTGTGATGTGGGCCTCCTCGAAGCCGGGGATGCTGCGCACGAACGCGTACTGCACGTCGAACGGCAGGCTGGTCGAGATGCCGTTGGGGTAGAGCTCGAAGGTGTCGAGGCCCTCGGGTTCGACGAAGATCTGGTGCGAATCGCGCTCGGCGAAGCGCTCGACCTTGTCCTCGATGGACGGACAGTAACGCGGGCCGATGCCCTCGATACGCCCGCTGTACATCGGCGAACGGTGCAGCGCTGCGCGGATCAGGTCGTGGGTGCGCGCGCCGGTGCGGGTGATCCAGCACGACACCTGGCGCGGGTGTTCGTCGCGGCGCCCCAGGAACGAGAACACCGGCGCCGGATCGTCGCCGGGCTGCTCGACGAGCCTTGCGTAGTCGACGCTGCGCCCGTCGATGCGCGGCGGTGTGCCGGTCTTGAGCCTGCCGACGCGAAATGGCAGCTCTCGCAGCCGGTCGGCGAGGCGGTTGGACGGGGCGTCGCCGGCACGGCCGCCGGCATGGCTCGCCTCGCCGATGTGCAGGCGGCCACCGAGGAACGTGCCGACGGTGAGCACCACGCACGGCGCACTTACGCGCAGCCCCATCGCGGTGTCGACGCCGGTGACGCGACCGCCTTCGACGACGAGGTCGGCCACCGACTGCTGGAACACCGACAGCCGCGGCTCGCGCTCGACGCCGGCGCGCACCGCGGCGCGGTATAGCGCGCGGTCGGCCTGCGCGCGCGTCGCGCGTACCGCCGCGCCCTTGCTCGCGTTGAGCGTGCGGAACTGAATACCGGCGCGGTCGGCCGCGCGCGCCATCAGTCCGTCGAGCGCGTCGATCTCGCGTGCGAGATGGCCCTTGCCGATACCGCCGATCGCCGGGTTGCAGCTCATCTGCCCGATGGTCTCGAGGTTGTCGGTGAGCAGCAGCGTGCGCGCGCCGCAGCGCGCGGCCGCGAGCGCGGCCTCGGTACCGGCATGGCCGCCGCCGACGACGATCACGTCATAACGGTGCGGGTCGGAACTCAACGGACACGTTCTCCTGGCGCGACGTGCGCCCAAGGGACCACCAGACCGGCAATTCTAGGCGCGCCGGACGGGCCCGACCACCACCGCTGTGCGGTGCCGCAAGCCCCGATGGGGTCCGCGGCGACGGCCCGTGGCAACATGTGCGCCGTCATGCCCGCTCGCTCCAAGTTTCTGTCGGCCGCCGCGACGCGCGCCGGGCTCGGCCTGGTGGCCGCCTGCGTGCTGCTGCCCGCCTGGGCGGCGCCGACGTTCGAGCCGTGCCGGCTGGAAGGGCCGCAGGGGCTGCGCACCGTCGGCGCCGAGTGCACGACGCTCGAGGTGCCCGAGGATCCGGACGCGCCCGACGGCGCGCAGATCGAGCTGTTCGTCGCACGCGTACCGGCGCTGACCGCAACGCCGCGACGCGATGCATTGACGGTCATCGCCGGCGGTCCCGGCCAGGCCTCGACCGAGTTCTACGCATCGCTCGCCGCCGCCTTCGAGCGGGTGCAGCGCCGGCGCGACATCGTGCTCGTTGACCAGCGCGGCACCGGGCGCAGCAATCGGCTGCACTGCCCGATGCTCGACGACGTGGAGCCGGCGAACGACATCAACCAGCAGTTCGAGACCGCACTCGAACAGTGCCTCGATCGCCTGTCCGGCGACCCGCGCTTCTACACGACCAGCGTCGCGGTGCACGATCTCGAGCACGTGCGCGAACGTCTCGGTTACGCGTCGCTGAACGTGTACGGCGTGTCATACGGCACCCGCGTCGCACAGCACTACGCGCGCCGCTATCCCGAACGCGTGCGCACGCTGGTGCTCGATGCACCGGTGCCCACCGACGTCGCGCTGGGGCCTGACATCGCACCGCTGGCGCAGCAGGCGCTCGACCGCGCGCTCGACCGCTGCCAGCGCGACCCCGACTGCAGCAGCACCTTTCCACGCACCGCGCGCAACCTCGATGAACTGCTCGACCGGCTCGATGCGATGCCGGCGACGCTGAGCTGGCAGGACCCGGTCGATGGTTCACTGCAAGAAGGCGAGCTCAGCGCCAACGAGGTGCGCGGTGCGCTGCGCATGCTGAGCTACGCAAGCGAAACCGTCGCGCTGCTACCGCTGCTGATCAGCGAGGCGCACCGTGGCCATTACGCGCCACTTAAGGCACAGGCCGAAATGGTGTCGGACGATCTCGGCGATGCGCTCGCCCAGGGCATGCACAACGCGGTGATGTGCACCGAGGACGCCCCGTTCTTCGACGTCGATGCCGATTCACGCGCGGCGCTGGAGCAGACCTACCTCGGCCCCGGCCTGCTCGCATCCCTCGAGCGCACCTGTGCGCTGTGGCCGGAAGGCGTGATCGACGAGGACCTGCGTACGCCGCTCTCCGGCGACGTGCCGACGCTGGTGCTCTCCGGCGGCGCCGACCCGATCACGCCCCCCGACTACGGTGACCGGGTGATGGCGCACCTGCGCAATGCGCGTCATCTCGTCGCGGGCGACCTCGGCCACGGACTGCTGCCGCACGGTTGCGTGCCGCGGCTGGTCGACCGGTTCATCGCCGATGCCGATCCGGCGAACCTCGACGCAAGCTGCGTCGAGCGGCTCGCGCCGGTGCCGTTCTTCCTCGACTTCGCCGGCAGCGCACCATGATCGAGGTACGCGACATCGGCAAGACCTTCGGCACGGTGCAGGCGGTCGAGTCGGTAAGCTTCAGCGCCGCCGACGGGCGCATTACCGGGCTGCTCGGCCCGAACGGCGCCGGCAAGTCGACGACGCTGCGCATCCTGGCGACAGTGCTGCGCCCCGACCGCGGCGAGGCCCGCATCGGCGGCCACGACGTGCGCAGCGACGCGCTCGCGGTCCGGCGCGAGATCGGCGTTCTGCCACACGGCGCGGGGCTTTATCCGCACCTGACCGCGCGCGAGAACATCCGCTACTACGCGGAGCTGCACGGCATGCGCGGCGCCGAGCTCGAGCGGCGCGTCGACGCGATGATCGGGCGGCTCGGCCTCGACGACATCGCCTCGCGGCGCACCAAGGGCTTCTCGCAGGGCCAGCGCACGCGCGTCGCGCTCGCGCGCGCGCTCGTCCACGACCCGAGCCACGTGCTGCTCGACGAACCGACCAACGGCCTCGACGTGATGGCCACGCGGGCGCTGCGCGAGCTCGTGCGCGGGCTGCGCGAAGAGGGCCGCTGCGTGCTGCTGTCGAGCCACGTGATGCAGGAGGTCGCCGCACTGTGTGACCGCATCATCATCGTCGCGGGCGGGCGCATCACCGCCGAGGGCACGCCCGACGAGCTGCGCGATCATTACCGCGAACACGACCTCGAGGAAGTCTTCGTGCGCGCGATCGCCGAACGCGGGGGTGATGCGTGAACGGCGGCATGCTCACGGTTTTCCGCAAAGAGGTTCTCGACAACTTCCGCGACCGTCGCGCACTGAGCTCGGCGCTGCTGTTCGGGCCGCTGTTCGGACCCGTGCTGTTCGCGATCATTGTCACCGTCGTGCTCAGCCAGGCGATGTCCGACGCCGAACGCACGCTCACGGTGCCGGTCACGGGCGCCGAACATGCGCCGCGGCTGATCGCGTTTCTCGAGCGCGAGGGCATCGACGTCGAGACCGGTCCCGCCGACCTCGCCGCGGCGCGTGACCCGGTGCGTTCGGGCGAGCACGCGATCGTGCTGGTCATTGGCGAGGATTACGGCGAGCGCTTCCGCGCCGGGCGGCCGGCGCGCGTACAGGTCGTGAAGGACGGGTCGGCACAGCGCACCGTCGCCCTGGCCGCGCGCGTCGAGGGCGTACTCGGCGCCTACAACCACCAGCAGCGCGTGCTCAGGCTGCAGGCGCGCGGGGTGAGTCCGTCGGTGCTTCAGGCGGTCGTGGTCGATCCGGTGGACGTATCGACACCGACCGGGCGGGCGCTGCTGCTGCTCGGGATGCTGACGTACTTCCTGATGTTCTCGATGCTGATGGGCGGGCTCTACCTCGCCATCGACACCACCGCCGGGGAGCGCGAGCGCGGCAGCCTCGAACCGCTGCTGACATTGCCCGTGTCGCGCAACCGCCTGCTGCTCGGCAAGATCGGGGCGACGTGCGTGTACATGCTCGTGTCGCTTGCGATCACGCTGACGGCGTTCAGCGTGAGCCTGCGCTTCATTCCGCTCGAGGAGCTCGGCATGAGCACCAACCTCGGGCCGGTGGTCGCGGCCGCAGCGTTTCTCGTTGCCGCACCGTTCGTGCTGCTCGGCGCATCGCTGATGACGCTCGTCGCGTCGTTCACGAAGAGCTACAAGGAAGCACAGAGCTACGTGTCGGTGCTGCTGCTTGTCCCGACGGTACCGATCCTGTTCGCCGCACTGCTCTCCATAGAGCCGTCACCCTGGATGATGGCGGTGCCCAGCCTCAGCCAGCACCTGCTCGTAACCGAGCTGATGCGCGGCGAGTCGCTGTCGCCGTCGCTCACCGCGGTGTCGGTGGTGTCGACTCTCGCCGCCGGTGCGCTGGTGACGTGGGTGACGAGCCTGTTCTACCGTCGCGAGGGACTGCTCGGCTGAGAGAGACCGTCGGTTGGCGCTCGGGCGTCGCGCGCACGGGGGTCCGGACTCAGGTTTGCGAGGTGGGTCACGGCGGCGTCGGGTCGGCGCGGGCAGGCTTGGCGGTTCCGGGCAATGATGCCCGCGGGGAGCGCGCCGGGTGGAGGGCACTCAGTCATACAGCGAGGCGTACGCACAGCGCGTGCGCATGCGGCGTTTTGCGCTGTCGACCGCGGTCTATGCGATCTGGACCCTGGTGTTCTGCATCGCGTGGCTGCTCGGCCTGACCGACGTGACGGGCACGCAGCTCGGGCTCCTCGCCGCCGGTGTCACCGTCACCGTGTTCGCATGGCACCAGGTGTTTGCCACCGGCCTGAACCTGCGGTTCACCGACCCCGCGCTCACCGAGGCACAGACGCTCACCGGGCTCGCTTGGGTCCTGGTGCTGATGTACCTGGCCGGCCCGCTGCGCGACCTCGTGATTCCCGCGGTGCTGATCACGCTGCTGTTCGGCGTGTTCGCACTCGACCGCCTCGGATTCCTGCGGCTGGGGGCGTTCACGCTCACGGGCTACGTCGCGGTCAGCGCCGCGCTGTGGTGGCGCGCGCCCGAGGCGGTGATCCCCGCGGCCGAGGTGCTGCGTTTGGTCGTGATGCTTGCGGTGCTGACGTGGGGGGTGCTGTTCGGATCCTACGTCGGGCGGCTGAGAGCGACGCTCAAGACGCGCAATGCCGAGCTGGTCGATGCGATGCACAGCGCGTCGCGGCTCGCGCGGCGCGACGAACTCACCGAGAGCCTGAATCGTCGCAGCCTGATGGAGCGCCTCGCCGAGGAAAGCGTGCGCGCCGCAGGAGAGGCGCGGCCGCTGGCGGTCGTGCTGCTCGACCTCGATCATTTCAAGCTCGTCAACGACGAGCACGGGCACCTCGTCGGTGACGAGGTGCTGCGGTCATTTTCGCGGCTCGCGCGACACACGCTGCGTGAAGTCGACAGCGTGGGTCGTCCGCGGGCGTTCGGGCGCTACGGAGGCGAGGAGTTCCTGATCATCCTGCCCGACTGTGACCTTCAGGGTGCGCGCGCATGCGCCGAACGCGTGCGCCGCGCACTCGCGGCCGCGGTACTCGAAAACGGCTGCCGGATGACGGTCTCGGCGGGCGTTGCCGAACACCGGCCAGCCGATACCGTGCACTCGCTGCTCGCGCGCGCCGACGCCGCGCTCTACCGTGCCAAGCGCCAGGGGCGCAACACGGTCGTCGCCGAGGGTGATTCGGCGCTCAAGCTCAGCCTCGCACCGGTGTTCGAATTCAGCGGGCGATTCCGGCGCAGCTGAAGGCGCCGCGTTCATTTGCCGATACAGAAACTCGCGAAGATCCGGCCGAGCAGCGCGTCACTGTGCACCTTGCCGGTGATCTCGCCGAGCGCATCCTGCGCGAGTCGCAGCTCCTCGGCCAGCAGCTCACCGGCCTGCAGGTCAAAGAGCGCCGCAGCACCCGCCTCCAGGTGCGCGGCCGCGCGGCGCAGCGCATCGATGTGCCGGCCGCGCGCGGCGAGCGGCGCGGCGGCCGCTTCGGCGACGCCGGCGAGTTCGAGCACCGCGTCGGTTAGCGCCGCGAAGCCCTCGCCGGTACGTGCCGACACCAGCAGCGCGTCCGGCGCCCACGCCGGCGCGCGCATCGGCGCAGCGGCGAGGTCGGTCTTGTTGACGACGACGAGCACCGGCGCATCGGTATGCACGCGGGCACGCGCCGCATCGAACGCGCCGGCGTCGCTGACGGTACCGTCGACGACGAGCAGCACGCCATCGGCGCGCTCGGCCTCGGCAAGCGCGCGCCGTATACCTTCACGCTCGACGGGTTCGTCGGAGTCGCGCAGCCCGGCGGTGTCGACGACGTTGACCGGCACGCCATCGAGGACCAGCGCCTCGCGCAGCACGTCGCGCGTCGTGCCCGCGATGTCGGTGACGATCGCGGCGTCGCTGCCGG
>PWYM01000094.1 GCA_003567855.1 Gammaproteobacteria bacterium
GGCCACAGCGGCTGGAAAAGTGACTGCGCGATCCCCCAGTGCGCCATCGCGCAGTCGGGGTCGGCTTCGAGGATCTGCTCGAACAGCGCGCGGGCCTGGCCGTACATCATGTGGTGCATGAGGCCGAGTGCGCGGTCAAAGTCGTCGCCGACCGAGGCGTCACACGAGACGTTGAAATCCATGGCACCGATTTCCTGCGCGGCATCGACGTCGTGATTATCGTGCTGGTGGTGATGGGCATGCTGCGCCACCGCAGGAAATGCGAGCGCGCAGGCGACGATGCCCGGGAGGAGAGCGCGCGGATTCGGCAGGGTCATGATGATGTCCTCGGGATCTTGGGCGTATAGTTCTGATTCACGCATTTTACAGGCGGTGTACCCGCCCGGCGCCGCTGTTGGTCGCAGCGTGCACCTGCCGGGCGCAGTTCCCGCTCCGAAAAATCCCCTCGCACGTGATGGCGGCAGAATCCATATGAAACTCAGGCTTTTCCAGGTCGACGCGTTCGCAACGCAGGTGTTCGAGGGGAATCCGGCTGCAGTGTGCCCGCTCGAGCAGTGGCTCGACGATGCGGTGCTGCAGGCCATCGCGGCCGAGAACAATCTCGCCGAGACCGCGTTTCTCGTGCCGGCCGCGGACGGTCATGAGCTGCGCTGGTTCACGCCCGTCGACGAGGTGGATCTGTGCGGGCACGCGACGCTCGCGGCTGCACACGTGCTCTGGACCCATCTGGGCGAGACGCGGCCGCGACTCGCGTTCAGCACGCGCAGCGGGCCGCTGGAGGTCGAGCGGATTGGCCGGGGCATGCAGATGGACTTTCCCGGCACGATGCCCGCGCCGGCAGCAGCGCCGGCGTCACTGTCTACCGCGCTCGGCCGGCAACCCGCAGAGGTGCTGGCCGCATTCGACCTCATTGCCGTCTTCGCACACGAGGACGACGTGCGTGCGCTGCGTCCCGACTTCAGGCGCCTGCTCGAACTCGACGGGCGCGGCGTGCTGGCGACCGCCCCCGGCAGGCACGCGGATTTCGTCAGTCGCTGTTTCTTCCCGAAGCTGGGCGTGGACGAGGACCCCGTCACCGGGTCCGCGCACTGCGAACTCGCGCCGTTCTGGGCGCAACGGCTGGGCCGCGACCGGCTCGACGCGAGGCAGGTGTCGCACCGCGGGGGCCGCGTGGGCTGCGAGGTGCGCGGTGAGCGGGTGCTGCTCAGCGGCAACGCAGTCGACTATATGGTCGGCGAGATCACCATTCCGGACTGATGCGCCACTACCCGCGGGCACGGGTGGGCAGGCCGCGATGGGTGGGGCATCATCGGGAGGCGAATTTTCACGTCAATCGAAACGGGAGCACGACACACGATGAATCGATTTTTGTTCGCCGTAATGGCGCTTGCAGTCGGTATGGCCAGTGCGCATGCCGAGCTTGAACCCATCCGCTACAACGCCGAGGAGCTCGTCGAGATGGCGGTGCTCGGCAAGATCGCGCCGCCGATCCTGCGCGAGTCGGTCTATCGCGTCGAGGCGGACGGGCGCGTACGGATGCATCCCGGCACGGGGAGCATCACCTACAACTTCCGCACCGGTGACACCGCGGTGAACATGGCGGGCAACCATGTCGAGCCCGCGGTCAGTCTCTACAATCTTGGCAGCGACAACAGCCGCACGAGTGGCGAGAATCGCGCGCTCAACGCGTTGTCGACGATCGGCAACAGGGTGACGGTGCTGAACGGCAACAGCGAGGGCGCGACCGGCTGGGTGATCGGCAAGCACGGTGGCGTCGAACACCTCATGGTCGATTTCCCGGCCGATGTGTACGACGGCCTCGCGATCGGCAACGAGATGCAGATCCGCACGGTCGGTGCCGGCATGGAACTGGCCAATGTGCAGGGCGTCAAGGTCATGAACACCAGCCCCGCGCTGATCGCCGCGTTCAACGACGCGGGTGCCGGCGTGACGGCCGACGGCGCTCTGCGTGTAGGCGTGTCGCATCACGTGCCGGCCAAGATCATGGGGTCGGGCCTGGGCCGCGATCATGCGTATACAGGTGACTACGACATCCAGTTCTTCGACAAGAACGTCGTCGAGGAGTATGGACTCGAGACGCTGCGCTTCGGTGACATCGTCGCGATCATCGACGCCGACACGTCTTACGGTCGCATCTACCTCGGCGGTGCCATGACTATCGGTGTCGTCAGCCACGGTCGTTCGGAATCGGCCGGCCACGGACCGGGCGTGACCACGCTGTTCACGTCGACCATCGGCAATATCGAGCCGTTCATCGACCCCGAGGCGAACCTCGCACGCCTGCTCGGCATTCGCGACGACGTGAGCTTCGACCGGTAGTCATCGCCACTGCCGGTGCCTGCCTGCCCGCCCGGCGATGCGGCGGACAGGCACCGGCGTGGTGACGCGGGTGAGCGTGCGTTCACGGCCACGGCAGCGGGACCGGTGCCGGCCGCGGACGCAGTTCGGGGTCATCGCGCCCGTCGAAGTAGCGGCGAAGATCACGCCGGGCCGCGGCCAGGTGTGCCTCGCGGTCCGCATCGGTTGCCGCGCGGCGGCCCCTGCCGGCGGCGTCGAGCTGCGCCTGCAGTCGCGACAGTGCCGCGGCAGCGGCAGCCCGCACGCGTGCGGTCGCACGCGCATCGCCAGCCAGGTCGAGTAGACCGTCGAGCGCGGCACGCTGCGTGAGCTCGCGCAGTACGCCGCCGTCCTGTTGCCCCCACGTGGCCGCGAGCAGGGCGTCGAACACCTCGTGCAGCGAGGGTTGTTCCGGGTCACGGGCGTGGAAGCTCGCAACGCGCGCGAGGCGCTCGCGATGCAGCAGGTTGTCGATGAGTTCCTGCGCGAGGCTGTGGGCAAGGTCGGTCGGGTCGAACGCGGTGCCCGCCGGCGATTCGATCAGTCGCTCGTCGACCCAGCCACGCCAGCCGGTGCTCCAGCCGAAAGGCTCGGGCGTCATCAGCCGGTTCACGCGTTCCGGGACCGAGAGTGCGTCGGGCTCCAGCGCCGAGAGCAGCAGCTCCAGTGCCGCGCGCTGCCTGTCGGCGGGGATGACCGCGGTGGGCGCCAGGTCGTCACCGGCGAGCGTGTATGCGAAGTCCATGCCCCCCACGTGCTTGGTCAGACCCTGCAGCGCGGTGCGGTGGTGGAGGTAGACGTGAGCGAAACGCTTGTTGAGCAGAAAGTGGGGTTCGCCGGCGTTGAGCGCGCGTTCGTCGAAGTTTTCGAGCAGGCGGGCGCGCACCGTGAGCGTACGCTCGGTCGCTTCGAACATGTCGTTACCCTCCACCCACACGGTGGCATCGGGCATGCTCGCTTGAGGCGCGGCGTGGCCTCCGGTGATGAAGCGAAGGCCACTGTCATCGAGTTCGTCGACGATCGCCTGCAAGCCCTCGCGCTCGGCATCGGCGTCCGGAAACCACGTGTACGCGTAACGGATGGCGAACCGGTCGAAGTCACCGATGCCGTCGGCGTAGGCGTCCGACAGATCGAGGTGGCCATCGTCGTCGAGGCGGACGAGAGGTACCGGATAGTCCATCACCGAGGCCCGAGCGTGGCTCGCGGCGATGAAATTGTGCGCCAGTCCCAGCGTATGGCCGATCTCGTGTGCACTATGCTGGCGGCGCCGGGCCATCGCCATCTCCTCGGCGTCGAGAGCCAGCCCGTCGCGGCCGGCCGCGGGCAGGAAGCCCATCCAGATGTCGTGGTTGACCAGCGACCGGAACGAGTCCATGCGAACGACGGTGCGGATGATCTCGCCGGTGCGCGGGTCGTTGTAGTGCGGCCCCACCGATGGGCCGCGCTCCTGTCGATGCACCCAGTGGATCAGGTTGTAGCGCGCGTCCATCGGGTTGGCGTCCTCGGGGAGATCGAGTATCCGGAACGCGTCCTTGAATCCGGCGGCTTCGAACGCCTGGTTCCACCACAGGCCGCCTTCACGGAACGCGGTGCGATACGGCTCGGGGATCGCCGGATCGAGGTGGTAGACGATGGGATTTTCGGGTTCGACCAGTTCGCCGTCGAGGTAGGCGTCGGGGTCGGAAGGTACCAGGCGCCAGCGCGCGATCCATCGCTGGCGGTAGTCGCTTGTCAGCGGCAGGCTGAAGTCGAAGAACATGTGCGGGAAGATGCCGGCGCGCGGATGGAATTCGCGCGGCGAGTAGCCGTCTTCGGGCAGCGCGATGAAGCTGTGATGCTGCTCGATGCTCATCACGCGCGGATCGGGCAGATGGTGGGCCAGGCGCGCCGCTGCGTTGCGGACGTTGAAGGTGAGCGCCGCGCGTATCTCGGTATTGGTCTCGAAGCTGCCGCTGAAGCGCTCGTTGATGTGGCTGCGGGTGCGGTCGAGTTCGGCTTCGCCGGCCTCGGCGGCGCGCAGGCGTTCGGTGACGCCCCAGACGTCGCTGAGGATGAAGTCGGTGGCGTCGACCACGAGCCCATTGTCGTCGTCCGACTCGACCGGCATTGCCGCGAGGACCGAGCGCGGGAAGGACTCGGCGACGGCAAGTCTCGAGGCCTCGCGCCCGTCGAGCGCGCGGTGGTCGGTGTTGTCCTGGACCAGCAGCACCTTCGGGCCATGGCGCTCGAATCGCACCAGTGCATTGACGCCGGTCTGCCCGCGGTCGAGCAGCGGTGACGTGGTGCCGGCACCGCCGGCAAGCGTGTTGGTGTAGATGAGCGGCGCGTCGAGTGCCGGGATCTCGAGCAGGATGCGGCCCTCGTCGCGGTCGTAGTGCAGCGGGAGCAGGCCCTCGGCGGCGGCGCTCGTGGCAAGCGTGACTGTGGCAGTCAGTGCTGCGAGCAGATGTATCGTGACGGTGCGGCAAGAACGGGGCGGGGCAGGCATCACGGCTCCTCGGGCAGCAGGTGAGCGGGCAATATACCGCAACGCGGGATGCGACCCGAACGGGGGCTGTGTAGAGTAAATGGCTGACTTCAGCTGCCGTCCGGGCGCCGAAGCGTCGGGCGGGGGAGGGAACGACGATGACCGGGTCTGAAATGTTTCGCGGTCGGACAGGCCGCATTGCATGGCTATGGGTCGGCGCAGTCTCAGTGCTGCTGATCGCATGCTCACCGTCCGAGCCGCCGCCTGCCGGCGAAGAAGCTGCACCACCGCCTGCTGAATACGCCCGGGACGAGGCGACGCGTACGGCGCCCGTCGATGAGGAACGGCCCGGTGCTGCGGCAGCCGCGCACGGCATCGACGCCGTGCCGGCGCGACGCACGCTGGTCATCGAGGGTGTGAACGTCGTCGCGACCGACGAGCCACGGGTGGATACGGGTCGCACCGTCGTCGTGCGCGATGGACGCATTACACAGGTGGGCGCCGCAGGAGAGGTCGATGCCCCCGATGATGCACTGCGCATCGACGGGTCCGGACGCTATCTCGTGCCCGGGCTTGCCGAGATGCACGGACATCTGCCGGGCGCCGGCGCCGACCCGGAACACACTGCGAATATCCTTTTTCTGTACGTGGCCAACGGCATCACGCTGGTGCGCGGCATGCAGGGCCACGAGTCGCAACTGCGCGTGCGCGAAGCCATCGAGGCCGGCGAAATGCTCGGTCCGCGGCTCGTACTCGGCAGCCCGGCGCAGGGTTGGGGAAACACGCCCGAAGCCGACGAGGCGGCTGCACGGGTGCGTGAGTATCACGAGGCCGGGTACGACCTCGTGAAGATCGGCGAAGGACCAGACCCGGAGACCTTCGACATCATCATCGAGACCGCGCGCGAAGTGGGTCTGCCGGTGGGCGGGCACGTGCCCGACGAGGTCGGCATCGAGCGCTCGATGGAAGCGGGTATCGTGACCATCGATCATCTCGACAACTATCTGGAGGCGCTGGTACCGGAAGAGTACCGCGCCGATATCGCGCCGTTGTGGGGGGTCGCGTCGGTTGCCGAACACTTCGATACCGCGCGCATCCCGACGCTTGCCGAACTCACCGTCGAGCGGGATGTCGCGCAGGTGCCGACAATGGTGCTCTGGGAGATTTTCTTCGGTGATCGCTCCGGCGAGACGTTGCGCGCGGAGATGGACGAGACGCGCTACTGGCCGGCCGAGATGGTCGACAACTGGGTCGAGGGCGTGGCCGCACGTCATGAGGCGATCGGCCACCCCGAAGGGGCGTCCCGTGTCGTCGACACGCGTCGCGATGTGTTCCGCGCATTGCACGAGGCGGGTGCGACGTTTCTGCTGGGTACCGACTCGCCGCAGCTGTTCAGCGTGCCCGGGTTCATGCAGCATCGCGAGATGGCGCTGTGGGTGGAGCTTGGCATGACGCCGTGGGAAGTCATCCACGCGGGAACGCGCGCGGTCGCCGAGCACTTCGGTGAAGCCGACGAGTCGGGCGCCGTGTGCGAGGGCTGTCGAGCCGACCTGGTGCTGCTTGAGGCCAATCCGCTCGATGACATCGAGCATTTCACCCGCCGCGCGGGAGTCGTCGTGGACGGGCGCTGGTTGCCGGAGTCGGAGATCCAGGCGCGGCTCGAGGCGATCGCCGGGGCCGCGCAGGCGGGGCGGTGACGTTATCGCCGCACGATTGCGGGTGTCGGCTTTCCGGGGGTCTGGATGGCGTCGGTTAAAAGGGAGATGAACTGATGATCAAGCGTGCTCTTGGTGGCGCGTTGTGCCTCTGGGCGGTGGCGGCGCTCGGCGATTCCTACTTCCCGGAGCGTGGCGAGTGGACACAACGTGCACCGGAAGCGCTGGGTTTCGACGCGCAGGCGCTCGACGACGCCGTGCGATGGATGCGTGACAATGCCGAGGTGGAGCCGTCAGATCTTTACGGCGTCATTTACAATCACTTCGCGCCGCGCGAGCCCGATTTCCGCATACTCGGGCCGACGCGGCCGCGCGCCGGCGACAGCGGCATGATCATCCGCCGCGGTTACGTGGTCGCGAGCTGGGGTGACCTCGACCGCGCCGACATGACCTTCAGCGTCGCCAAGAGCTACCTGAGCACGATGGCGGCGCTGGCGCTCGATGATGGCGCGATCGCCGACCTGGATGAGCCGGTGCGCAAGCGCGTGCAGCATCCACGCTTCGACGGTCCCCACAACAGCCGCATCACGTGGCATCACCTGCTGAACCAGACGTCGGACTGGTCGGGCACGTTATGGGACATTCCGGACTGGGCCGATCGCCCGGAGGGCGACGACCCCGATGCGTGGCCGGATCGGGAGCTGCATGAGCCGGGGACGCGCTACAAGTACAACGACGTACGCGTGAACCTGCTCGCGTGGTCGTTGCTGCAGGTGCTGCGTGAGCCGCTGCCCGTCATACTGCGCGAGCGCATCATGGACCCGATCGGCGCGTCGCCCACTTGGCGCTGGACCGGTTATTCGAATTCCTGGACCGATATCGACGGGCAGCGTGTGCAGTCAGTGTCCGGTGGCGGGCATTTCGGCGGCGGCATGTTCATCAGTACCGAGGATCACGCGCGCTTCGGCCTGGTGTTCAAGCGTCGCGGCAACTGGAACGGCACCCAGCTCTTTCCCGCCGACTGGATCGACACGATGACACAGCCCACGCCGGAACTGCCGAGCTACGGCTACATGTGGTGGCTGAACACCGACCGCGAAGGCATCCCGGCCGCGCCCGAAGAGGCCTATTGGGCCGCCGGTTTCGGCGGCAACTATATCTACATCGACGAACCCAACGAGCTCGTCGTCGTCCTGCGCTGGACCCCCGACCTTGAAGGCGCCATCACCCGCATCCTCAACGCCCTGACTCCCTGACGGGTGACGGGTCGGACCGACGCAACCATATGAATTTCATAAGAAAGTGGAGCGTTGGAGGTTGAAGTTCGGTCCGACCCCTCCAAGATGTTGATTTAACGTCACTTTAGCGAGGTTCTCGCGATGTTTACGGTCCGACCCGAAGGGTTCAACTCGGAGGTGCGAGGGCTGCTGGAGGTGGCGGGGCTGCCGGTCTCGGATCTCGAGCGCGGGGTGCCGGTGGCGCTGTTTGGCGTGCGCGAGGGCGAGCGGCTGGTGGGAATCGTCGGCGTGGAGGTGCATCGCAACGTGGGACTGCTGCGCTCGTTGGCGGTGACGCCCGATGCGGCGGGGGGCGGCATCGGACGGGCACTGGTCGAGGCGGCCGAGGGTTGGGCGTGCGATTCGGGCCTCGAGGCGCTGTACCTGCTGACGACGACCGCCTCCGGATGGTTCGAGCAGCGTGGCTATGCGGCGCTGCCGAGGACCTCGGCACCCCCGGGCATTTCGGACAGCGCGGAGTTCAGGAGCCTGTGCCCGGATACGGCGGTGTTCATGGGTAAGCGCCTGGCGTCGTGAACGTCCGGTCGAAGATCCGGACCGTCACGGACGCGATAAGGCCGTGCTCAGCAGTCTGCTCATGACCGATTTGCTGTCCGCATGACTCTGCCTCTGCACACGCCGCGGCTGCGGATCAGTGAGTTCACCATCGATGCTGCGGAATTCATCGTCAGGTTGCTCAACGATCCGGACTTTATCCGTCACGTTGCAGATCGCGGCGTGCGTACGCCCGATGAGGCCCGCCGTTATCTCGCCGAGGGACCGATCGCGAGCTACCGACGCCACGGCTTCGGCCTGTGGCGCGTCGCGCTGCTCGCCGATGACACGCCCGTTGGCATGGCCGGTCTCGTCAGCCGGGATTTCCTCGACGGTGTGGATCTGGGGTACGCGCTGCTGCCCGGGCACCGCGCCCAGGGCATCGCCCATGAGGCCACGCGTGCCGTCATGGCATATGCGACCGGCACGCTTGGACTGGCACGGGTGCTGGCCATCGTCAGCAACGACAATCCCAGGTCGATCGCGCTGCTCGAGAAACTCGCGTTCCGCCACGCCGGGCAGACCTGCCACCCCGGCGATCCGACTCCAGTGGCACTGTATGAGCACACCGTCGGCGCGTAGCGCGTGCGCCGCGGGCTGAACTCGCGTGCGGCCGGTCGATTCGTACTTCTAGGGTTCCGTCCGCGCGGGCCTGATCCGGTCGAATACGTCGTCGGGCAGTGACAACCACTGCACGCGGACATCGCTCCGCGTCGCCAGTGCATCGGCAGGGTATTGGGGTGAGGCCTCCACATCGTCGAGGCCGAACCGCGCCATGTCGGCCACCGACAACGCCCAGGCGCAGTCGCAGCCGAGGTCCTGCCCGACGATGGTGATGCGCTCGTCGAGACCAAGGCCCTCGAAATACGCGTGCTGACGGGTGCGCAGATCATCGACCAGGGACGCGAATGCGGGATCGGCATTCGCCTGCGCGCCCCAGTCATGCTGAATGGCCGAGCCATGCCACGAGACCAGCGCGCCGGCACCGATCAGCTTGATGTCGCCGGCCGGGAATACGTAGTTCGCACAGCTCGAATGACAGCCGTTGCCGACCACCCTGACATTGAGCCGGTAGTTGCGAACGAGTTCACCGAGTGCCAAGCCGAGTTCCACGTCGCCGCCGTCAGAGTCGATCTGCAGCCACCTGATGCCCGAGTCGTTCATCAGCAGCGCCGAGACCTTGGCCACCGATACGTCTGAGAGCATCCCGCTGTACTCGATGGCATCGCCGGTGAGTCGGACGACGACGGTGTCACCACCAGGCTGGCGGGCCACACAGGCGCTCACGATGGCGACCGCGACCAGGAATGCGACGAGTCGCAGCGCGACGATCCACGTACGACGACGGTGTCGCAACGCTAGCGCACCGCCGGCAGCGTGACCACGACCTCACCGGTGCGCCCGAGCGTGTCGGGATCATCGGGTTCGAGCCGCACGAGGAACCAGCGTTCAGCACGGGACTCGGTGCCGTGGATCAGTGGGACCACGATCAGTGCGCGCGCCTCGCCCGCGGTGAAGCGCGCGACCAGCCGGCCGGGCCAGGCAAAGTCTTCGTCCGGCATGGCGCTGCCCGGCAGCAGGATAAACGGTACCTCGACGCTTTCATCAAGCGGTCCGCTGCGCGTGACCGGCAGCATCGCCGCGGCCGCTCCGGGTGTGATTCGAAGCTCGTCCTCGGGAAACGTGTAACGCGTTGGTGCCGGCGGTATCGTGATGTTGCGTGCCGAGACCGTGACCTCGACCGGTTCGAGCTCGGCCGCGCGGTCGACGACCTCGCCGGCAACGATCGCCGTGTCCTCATCGCTGATCGTGCCCGGCATGTCGGGCAGGGCATCTGCGGCATCCCGGGGCGCTGTGGCTGGGGCATCAGCAGCTTCGGACAGCGCCGGCAACGCGCCCTCGTCGACGGTCTCCGGCGTGGCCTCGGGGAGCGCGACGTCTTCGGTGCGCGGTGCATCGGCGACCTGCGGGCTGTCGGACACCTCCGGCTCGGCCGATGGCAACGGCTCACCGGATGGCGCAGGGTCCATCGCGGCGTCGGTATCCACGCGTGCAGGCGGGCCTGCCAGTTCGTCGTCGACGGATCGGGCTTCGTCGCGTGCGGCAATCACCGCCCCCCAGGGGGGCAGCAGCCATTCCGGGGGATCGACCGGCAGCAGCTGTGCATAGCTGGGCAGCAGTGCCCAGCCACCCGCGACCAGCACGACCGCAATTGCCGAAACCGCCAGGCCGCCACGCATCATCGGCCCGGCACGTTGCGTCTGGGCCCGCGCTGCGCGCCCGCGCCCGCGCAGCGCCATTGCGAACGCGCCGGCACTGGACGGTCGGCGCTCGCGGGCCGGATCCAGCGCCGACGACAGCGCCTGCCACTGCGCGTCCGGCAGCCCGGAAGGCCGGCTGGGCGGCGGCAGCGGGTGGCCCTCGACGGCGCTGCCTTCGCGGCCATGCGGGAGGTGACCGGCGAGCAGCCTGAACGCGATCGCGCCGAGGCCATAGACGTCGTCGCGCGGATCCGCCGGTGACCCCGCCAGCGCTTCGGGGCTTGCGAACGCTCGGGTCAGTCCCGCGCCGCCGGCCATCCGGAACGCGCCGCGGCGTACGCCGTTGAGGTCGATCAGCACCGCGTGCCCTTCATGCGTGACCATGATGTTGGCCGGCGCGACGTCGCCATGCACGAAATCCTGCGAGTGGAGGGCATCGAGGGCCGCGGCGATCTCGACGATCCAGTCGGGGGCGTCCGCGAGCACGCCCGGGACGTTGCTGCGCCCGGCGAGCAGCTGGTCGAGCGTGACGCCATCAAGCCATGGCATGGCCTGGTAGGACCAGCCCTCGCTGTCGCCCCAGGCGATGATCGTCGCGAGGTTGCGATGCCGGCTGAGTGCGCGCAGCGCGTTGCGGTCTTCCTCCGAAAGCCGTGGCAGCTGTGTCCTCGGGACGAGCCGCAAGGCGACGAAACGGTCGGGGCTGTCGGATGCCGCCTGGGTGTCGAGCGCGCGGTAGACGCGGCTGCAGGCACCTTCACGCACCATTTCGAGCAGCTGGAAGCGGTCGGCGATGCGCGCGGGCGGTGGCGGCTGGCGCGGCGCAGCCGGTTCACCGGGGGCGCGGCCGGCGGCAGCCGTGCGCAGCGGCGACCCGGACAGTGGGGGCGGGCTGCGTTCGGCGCCGCGCGCCTTCGGAGGTGCAGCGGGCGTACCCCGCGCGCGGTCCGCCGCAGCCAACACGCGGTCAGTTGCCGTCTTTGACAATGGTGACCCGGAATATGGCGGGGCCCGGTCGGTGCCGGGCCGGATCGGTGGTGCAGGCGGGTCACCCGGGCCGCCGGGCTCGGTGGATGTCTGGTCTTCCATCAGCTCCTGGACCTGGGCAAGCAGCAACGTCCAGCCGCGCGAGCTGCACTCGCCGCGCTCGCGGCGCGCCTCGACCGCTGACGCGAGCGCCATCAGCATGCCGGGCCGGCCCGCGGTCGCCTCGGCGAGCCACGCGCGCAACCCTGCGGCCGACAGCGTGTCGGCTTCGTGACGCGCAACCTGCGCCGAGACGGCTCCAAGCAGGTCGCTGCGTGGGGCGGAAGGGGACGTTTGGGACAAGACGGGCTCCACGGTGGCGGCGGTTGGCTCCTGCGTTGGACAGTTCCGACGCACGAGGTTCTGCCGACTTCCACCCAGTATAGTGTGGGGTTGCCAAGTTCAGCAGGGGCAATGCCATGCCGTTGAATGTCCGTGCCGCAGTCGGGCGCCGCCGAGCATGTGATGGCCGGTGCTGCCGCGTCGTCGCGGTCGGTGCGGTCCGGCCCGCGTGCCCGCGATGACCACGACGCGCGCCGACATCGACGCCGCGGCCGAGATCGTCTACTCGATCCTGTCGCCGACGCCCCAGTACGCGTGGCCGCAGCTGTGCAATCGCCTCGGCGTCGAGCTCTGGCTCAAGCATGAAAATCACACGCCGGTGGGGGCGTTCAAGATCCGCGGTGGCCTGGTGTTTCTCGACGACCTTGTGCGCGGCAGCCGCCGTCGGCGCGGCGTGATCAGCGCGACCCGCGGCAACCACGGCCAGTCGCTCGGGTTCGCGTCGCGCCTGCATGATGTGCCGGCCACCATCGTCGTGCCGCAGGGCAACAGCCGTGAAAAGAACGCCGCGATGCGCGCGATGGGCGTCACGCTGATCGAGCACGGCGACGACTTCCAGGCCGCGCGTGAACACGCTGAAGCCCTCGCCGACGCCGACGGCCTGATCGCTGTTCCGTCGTTCCATCCGCTGCTGGTCGCAGGTGTCGCCACCTATGCGATGGAACTGCTCCGTGCCGTGCACGCGCTGGATAGCGTCTACGTTCCAATCGGATTGGGTTCGGGGATCTGCGGCATGATGGCAGCGCGCGAGGTACTGGGGCTGACCACCGAGATTGTAGGCGTCGTCTCATCACATGCACCGGCCTATGCGCAGTCGTTCGCGAACCGGCGCGCCACCGACGCACCCGCGATGACGACTCTCGCCGACGGCATGGCGTGCCGGCGCCCGGAACCCGAGGCACTGGAGCGCATCCTCGCCGGTGTGGATCGCATCGTCAGCGTCAGCGACGACGAGGTGGCCGCATCGATGCGCCTCATATTCGAGTGCACTCACAACGTCGCCGAGGGCGCGGGCGCGGCGGCGGTTGCCGCGGTGTTCAGCGAGCGCAGGCGGCTCGTCGGGCGTCGGGTTGCAGCGGTGCTGTCGGGCGGCAATGTCGACAGCGACGTCTTTGCCGACGTGCTGGCGCTCGGGCACTGAGTGGCGGCAGCCAGCCTGTTCCCGCCTCAGGCGGAGATGAGCCTGTACACGGGCCTGAGGCGCGGAATACCGCGCAGGATCACCTGCATGACCGTCATCAGTGGCACCGCGATCAGTACGCCGATCGCACCCCACAGCCAGCCCCAGAAGAAAATCGCGATGAAAATCACCGCCGGGTTGATCGCGAGCCGGTAGCCGTGAAAGTACGGCTCGACGATGAACCCGACGAGGCTCGTCAGGACGACGTACGCGGCGGGCGCGGCGAGAATCATCCACGGGTCCGAGAACGTCACCGCAGAAATGACCGCAAGCAGCACGACGGTGAGCAGTACGCCGAGGTAGGGGACGAAGCGCAGCACTGCGGTCACAACGCCCCAGACGATGGGCTCCGGCAGGCCGATCAGCCAGACGATCAGCCCCGTCGCGACGCCGACGAGTGAATTGCTGATCGTGATGAATGCGAGATAGCCGGCAATATGACGCTGGGCGTCGCGGATCATCCGCAGCGTGGCGCGCCGGTCGGCGCGTGCGCCGAGCAGTCGCGCGAAGTTGCTGATCAGCCGGTCGCCGCTGACGAGCAGGAAGAAGGTCAGGGTGAGTGCCAGCAGGATCACGACGCCGGTGTTGCCGGCGCCGACCGCGAGCTGCTGGCGCCAGGATTCTTCCTGCTGGACGATGATCGGCTGGTCGGC
Organism: Gammaproteobacteria bacterium; assembly: GCA_003567855.1. Classification (GTDB taxonomy): domain Bacteria; phylum Pseudomonadota; class Gammaproteobacteria; order Steroidobacterales; family PWYM01; genus PWYM01. Next base: position 13,775 of record PWYM01000094.1, read on the forward strand.
AGTCTCGTCGTCGGTGTCCTGCGTGTCGGCAATGGCCTGCTCGACCTCCTCGGCCGAGCGCGCCATGCGTTCGTAGGCGTCATGCAGTTCGCTGTCGCCGAGCGTGAGCTGCGCGATGCCGCGCGGGGCTTCATCGAGCCAGTCGAGCACCGGCTGGCTGATCGCCGCGCCGAGTCCGCCGACCGCGGAGACCAGCCCCGCGAGCAGCACGAATGCAGACAGGGCCCTCGGAATACGGCGACGGGCCGCCAATGCGACCGGGCGTGACAACAGCAGGCTCACCATCACCGCGAGCACGACCGGCAGGATCACGTCGGCTGCGAGGAACAGCGTATACAGGACGCCCAGGGCAAAGAGCCCATGGATGGAGACGCGCAGCGGTCTGGACAGGGGTTCGGTCACGTCGCCAGCATACCGCAACGAAACGGCTCAATCGTGGCGGGAGGCCAGCGCAAACGCGTCGTTGCCGAAGTACCAGTCGATCACCTGTGCCCACAGATGCTCGGCACCGGCGCGGAAGTATCCCATGTGCCCGATCGCGCGCAGGCCGATCACGCCGGGTTCCAGGTCGATGCCACGCCAGGGCGCGTTGCCGTAGCCGCGCATGAAAGCATCGCGCGATCGGGGTGGGGCCCACCCGTCATCGAGTGCATTGATCGCGACGATCGGTGTGCGCACCTCGGCGAAGCCTGTCAGTTCGTCGGTCATTGCCGGCTCGTCGAAGTAGTAGTGGGGTAGCGAGCACCAGCGCTTCCACTGGCGGTAGACGGTCAACGGCAGGTCTTCGCCGTTGCCGATGAGGCTCCATGGCAGGTAGCCCTTCCACGCGGCCAGTACGGGCGCCACGACATGCCACATCGCGAGTACGCGCACGCGCTCGGACCATGGCATCCAGCCGTGCCAGCCGGCCCCGACGGCAAAGAATGCAGCCCGCGCGACCCGTGGGTGATCGGGCAGCAGTCCCAGCGCATGGCCGCCGTAGGAGTGGCCGGCGTAGTACAGGGGCAGGCCGTCTGCGTCGCACGCGGCGACCACCGCGGCCAGATCCTGGCGTGCCCAGTCGAGGAAATCGACCTCGTAGCCACGCAGGTCGGCCGGCGCGGAATCACCTATGCCACGGTAGTCGAACGTATAGGTCTCGAAGCCGCGCGCGGCGGCGTAACGGGCGAAGCGCCGGTAGAACGCACGCGGCACGCCGGTCGCGCTGGCGATCACGAGCCGTGCCGCCGGCGCGACGCCGGGACGGAAACGTGTCGCCGCGATCGGCGTGCCATCCTCGGCGTAAACCACCAGCGATTCGTCGTGGTGTTGAGGTATCGTTTCAGTGCCGGAGGGGTTCATAACCGCCATTGTCCCGCAAGTCCGTGACCAACGTGACCACATCCGATGACTGACGCCACGGTCACGCTTCCCGACAGCGTGTTCCGGCTGGCGCGTTCCGCGACGCAATCAGCGCTGGTCTCAGCGTGTTCATGGCCAAGGACCTCACTTGAGTCTTGAACGGGCGTCCGGGGTTATCCCGGGTCGTCATCCGTACTGACCAGCAGCACGAGCCCCCGGGCGCCGACGACGCGCACCGGCGTGCCGACTGCGACCGGTGTTTCGCCCGTGGTGCGGGCGCGCCACCACTCCTGGTGGAGCCGCACCTGGCCAGTCGGTGCAAGCGTGCGGGTGACCACGGCGCGTTCGCCGACCAGCGCGTCGGTCGTGACGCGCGGGCCGTCCTGGAGCGACGGCCGGTACCACGGGTAAAGCACCGCATCCTTGGCGACCCACAGCAGCGTCACCACCAGCGCGACCGGCCAGCCGATCCAGTCGCGGCCGACCGCGAGGCCGAGCAGCGCGAGCAGGAACAGCAGGCCCGGCACCTGCAACAGGCAGTAGCGCATCAGCGTGTCCATGGTCCGAGCATAGCCGGCGGCGACCCGGCCGCAAGATCCGGGTCGCCGGCGGGCTGAGCAAGGGTCAGAATCCGCGCATGTACACGCCACACCGTTCACCCCCGCAGGGCGACTATGCACGCATCGCCCGCGCGATCGCCTACCTCGACGCGCATGCCGACCAGCAGCCGTCGCTGGGTGCGCTTGCCGCGCACCTCGGCATGAGTTCGGGGCACCTCCAGCGGCTGTTCAGCCGCTGGGCCGGGGTGAGCCCGAAGCGGTTTCTGCAGGCGCTGACCGTCGAGCGTGCGCAGCGGCTGCTCGCCGAGGGTCGGCCGGTGCTCGAAGTCGCCGACCGGGTCGGGCTCAGCAGCGGGTCGAGGCTGCATGACCATTTCGTTGCGCTCGAGGCGACAACCCCTGGGGAATTCGGCCGTGGCGGCGAGGGCCTGACGATAGTCTGGGGTGTGCACGCGACACCCTTTGGCGACGCGTTCGTTGCGCAGACGCCGCGCGGCGTCTGCGCGGTGGCCTTCGTCGATGATGCGCCGACGCGTGCCAATGCGCGTGACCGGCTCGTCGTGCGCTGGCCGCACGCCGTGCTGCGTGAAGACCAGGTCTCGACGGCTGACGTCGCGAAGCGGATGTTCGCGGAAGTCCCGCCGGACGGGCGCCCGCTGTCGCTGCATGTCGCAGGCACGAATTTCCAGGTCAGCGTCTGGCGCGCGCTGCTGGCGATTCCGCCCGCGCGGGCGGTCACCTACGGCGGACTTGCGGCCGCGCTAGGGCGACCGGGTGCGAGTCGGGCCGTCGGCAGCGCGGTGGGCGCGAACCCGGTGGCGCTGTTCATCCCGTGCCACCGGGTGATCGCGCGCCACGGCGGACTCGGCGGCTACAGATGGGGCACGACGCGCAAGCGCATCATCCAGCTGCACGAGCGGCTTCGCCAGCCGGTGCGTCCATCGCCCGGATGATGCGCCCGATGGCCGGGTGTTCGCCGCCGGTCACCGCAGTGAGGAGGAACACGCGGGCGTCGAGCCCCTCGAGCAGCCCGAGCGGCTCGAGACGATAGCGTTCGCGGATGTCGTCCTCGAGCATCGCCGGCGCCAGGAAGATGCCGGCGCCGATTTCGCCGAACGCCTCTGACAGCGCCGCATCGTCGAATTCGCCGACGATGCCGGGCGTGATGCCGCGGCTCGCGAACCAGTCGTCGACCATCGCCCTGGCCGCGACGCGCGTGCTCGGCAGCAGCAGCGGGGCGCCATCCAGCGAGCCCGGAAAGCCGTCGCCCAGCCGGCGCGCGAACTCCGGAGTCCCGAACGCGGCCAGCGGACTCGCGATCAGTTCGCGTGAGAGCACGGGCGTCGAGAGACCGGCCGGGGCGCGTTCAGCCGACAGCACGGCGTCGAGCCGCCGTGCGGTCAGCTCTCGCAGCAGTGTGTCGCGGGCGCCCTCCACGCAGTCCAGCCGCGGCGCCGGGCGTTCATCGAGCACCGGCGCCAGCACGCGGCGCACGAGCAGGCGCGGCAGCAGCGCGTTGATCCCGATATGCAGACCGGGCAGCCCGCCGGGTTCGTTTGCGGCGAGCTGGCTCACGAGGTCGTCGCCGAGGCGGAAGATCTCGTCGGCGTACGCCATCGCGAGCCGGCCGTGCTCGGTGGGTGTCACACCGCGGCCGCGGCGCTGCAGCAGCTTGACGCCGAGCGCCTCTTCCAGGCGTCGGAGCTGCCCGCTGATCGTCTGCGGGGTCACGTGCAGCTGCTCGGCGGCGGCACGGATCGATCCCTCGCGGATGACTGTGCGCAGGTACAGCAGGTGCAGATAGTTGAGGCGGCGTGGGTCCATGCTGGATATTCGAGATTGTCGAATTAATTATAACAAAAAATCGACTTTTTCTTTCAATCGGCAGGCGCCATAGTGCCTGGAGGTTCAGGAACCCGGAGTCACCATGTCCGCCACAGCCGAACATTCCCGCACCGCCGCTGCGCCCCCGGGGGGCGGTGCGCTGCCGTTGCCGATGACGTCAATGGAGCAGCACGCCGCGCTGCCGAAGCTGTCGCACGACGACCGCGTGCGCTTCCAGGTGGCTGCCGGTGTCAACGGCTTCCTGTCGCAGACGCTGCTGCCGCTGCTGCAGCGCGCCGCCGCCGAACGCGTGGAGCCACGCATCGAGGCTGAACTCAAGCGGCCGGCGAAGGATCGTCACGAGTATCGCGCCTTCCTCGAGCAGGATCTCACCTGGCGGCTGTGGAGCCGGATGCGGCGCGCGAACATGGAGAGCGTACAGCAGGCGGCGCGGCTTGCGGTGCTGCCACAGCTCCCGGACCTCGTGCAGACATCGCGTGAGCTGATCGAGCGCGCCGGCAATCTTCAGCTCGCCAGTGGCCTCAAGGCGCCTGGCTACCTCAAGCGCCTGCATTCGCACCTGATGCCTGGGGGGTACATCACCGAACTGGGTGACGATGATGTGGCCGCCGGTGCAGCCTATGAACTTGGCGTGTACGCGGTACTCGGCGGCAAGTCGGGCCCGGCGTCGGACCGCGCCGGACGCGCCACCGTCGCGTGGCTGGCCGAACACCGTCCGGGCTGGAAGCCGAAGCGCATCCTCGACCTCGGTTGCGGCATCGGGGCGAACACCACCGCGATCGCGCGGGCGTTTCCGGAAGCCGAGATCGTCGCCGTCGATGCCGGTGCCCCCATGCTGCGCCAAGGCGCGGCGCGGGCCGCCGCGCTCGGCGTCGACAACATCCGCTTTGTGCAGGGCAATGCCGAGCGCCCGCCGCTCGGGGACGACGAGCAGTTCGACCTGATTACCTCGCTGATGGTGCTGCACGAGACCTCGCGGCCCGGCACGCGGAAGATTTTCCAGGCCTGCGCGCGTCACCTCGCCCCGGGCGGGCTGACGTTCCACCTCGAACAGCCGCCGTATCGTGACAAGCCACTGCTCGAGCAGTGTCTGCGTGACTGGGACGGCCGTTACAACAACGAGGCGTTCTGGTCGGCGATGCACGACAGCGATCTCGCTGCGCAGCTGCGTGCGTCCGGTTTCGACGACGCGGAGGTCTACGAGACCGAGGCGAATGCCGCGCAGATTGGTGCCACGAAGAAGACGCAGGAGGATTACGGCCGGGGCGGCGCCTGGTACGTCGTCGTCGGCGAGAAGCCCCGCCTGCAGGAGGTGCGGCAATGAGCCTGGACAAACGGATGCTCGATCTGGGCACCGAGCCGGCGGCTGGCCCGCGCCCGAATTTCTTCGATGACCCGGCGATGGATCGGGTCTGGGACGTGCTGGTCGCGCTGACGACGGAACTCGCCGTGACGCGAACCCGGCTCGACTCGCTCGAGCGCGTGCTCGCCGAGCACGACTGCGTGCCGACCGATGCAGTCGAGCAGTGGCAGGCCGACGAGAAGACCTCGCTGACCCAGGCGCAGGCCCAGCAGGAAATGCTCGCGCGGGTGTTCCGCGGGCTTGCGCAGGACGTGCCGGGCAAGTCCTGAACGGGCACACGGTGCCTGTAGTGCCATTGCCGTGCCGGTCCCGGGATGCCGCGCGCTCCGATGAGCCTTGCCTGCGCCGCGGGCGCGCACGATGATTTTCAGCCCCCGGCGCTTGAGTGGCGGTTGCCCAATCGGTACTGTATGCCTGTACAGTCACCGGAGTATCCAGGATGGCGGCCGGCCCCCGTTTGCGAGGCCGAGGGGCCTGCTCGAGTCCCGCGCCGCGGTACGCCCACCAGCGCTGCGAACCGGTGGCGGACGGCTGGTGGCAGGAGGCTGAACCCTCACCCGCAACGCGCGTGCACGCCGACCCCGTGCGGCGCGTCATCAGCTACAACACCTCGCCAGACGTCCCTTTCGACCGGTCGATCAACCCCTACCGGGGCTGTGAGCATGGCTGCGTTTACTGCTTCGCCCGGCCTAGCCACGCGTACCTCGAGCTGTCGCCGGGGCTGGATTTCGAAACCGAACTCTTCGCCCGGCACGAGGCACCCCAGCGGCTGGTCGAGGCGCTGCGCGCACCGGGTTATCGCTGCGCGCCCATCGTGCTGGGTGCCAACACCGACTGCTACCAGCCGATCGAAAAACGCTACCGGATCACGCGCGGCCTGCTCGAGGTGTTCGCTGAACATCGCCATCCGGTCTCCATCCTGACCAAGAGCAGCCTGGTCCTGCGTGACCTCGACGTGCTCACTGCGATGGCGCGCGACAACCTCGCCCACGTCGCCATCAGCATCACGACCCTCGACGACGAGCTGAAGCGATGCCTGGAGCCCCGCGCCCCATCCAGTCGCCGCAGGCTGGACACGGTGCGTGTTTTGGGTGAGGCCGGGATTCCGGTCAGCGTTCTGCTCGCCCCGGTCATCCCGATGCTCAACGACATGGAGATCGAGCGCATCGTAGAGGCCGCCGCGGAGGCCGGCGTTACCAGCCTGGGCTGGGTGCTGCTGCGACTGCCCCACGAGCTTGCGGCCATGTTTCGCGCCTGGCTCGAGGTCCACTTCCCGGAACGTGCCGTTCGTGTCATGAACCGCGTGCGTGACACGCGCGGCGGTCGCGACAATGACAGCACCTTCGGCCGGCGCATGCGCGGGCAGGGTGCTTACGCGCAGCTCATCGCAGCGCGTATCGATCGAGCGTGCCGGCGTGCGGGTCTTGACACGCACGGCGCAGACGCGCTGCGCACGGACCTGTTTACGCGTCCGACGCGAACAGGAGATCAGCTCCCGCTGCTTTGATCCGTGCGGGGCCGTGAGCGTACCGGCCGCGCAGTGGCGCGGAGTCACGGCGGGCCAACGGGCCGACGCGTCAGTGCATGTCTCGTGGCGTATCGGCTGGCAGATTGCCGGTTGCGGGCGAAGCGCCGGCACTCAGCGCTGCATCGACCAGCTCGCGTGCAAGCGTGTCGACCATCGCTTCGCTTCCGGGCAGCATCCGCGCGCGCACTGCGATCGCCATGGCCAGCGCCTGCAGCACGTCGCCGTTACTCACGTCGCCGAGTTGCTTCAGTTCGTGGTCCAGCGTTGCCAGCAGTGCGCTGAGCAGGTTGTCGACGTGCACCGCGGACCCGGTATCTGCGTGTAACGGAAACTCGAACTCGAATACGTTTCCGCTGGCAGTGATGGCGCGATAGGGCAGTCGTCGGGACATTGGTTAACCTCCATGTTCAGGCGACAGCATCCATCAGGCTGCGGACCATCGCAGCAAGATCGGCCCGCGAGAAAGGCTTCATCAGCAAGGGTACGTCTGGAGGCAGTGACTGGCCTGCCAACTGTTCGCGTGTACCGTATCCGGAAGCGAACATCACCGGCATGGCGGGCCTCAGCCTCCGGGCCTCCCGCGTAACCTGCACCCCGTTGATATTGCCACCCAGCACGACATCAGTGATGAGCAGATCGATGTTCACGGCGGAACCCAGCAGCTCGAGCGCCTCGCGCCCGGTCTCCGCCTCGATCACCGCGTAGCCGAGCTCGCTCAGCTGAGTGGCGAGCAGCAGACGGATCATCCGTTCGTCTTCGACCACGAGAATGGTTTCATGACCGGTTGCAGGTGCCGCGCGATCGGGCCGAGGCGCGAGCGAGGCACCCGCATGTCGGGGCAGGTACAGGTGAAACGTGCTGCCCTGGCCCGGGGTGCTGTCCACGCTGACATGTCCGCCATGTTCGCGCGCGAGCCCGAAGATCACGCTCAGACCGAGTCCTGTGCCCTTGCCGGCATCCTTGGTGGTGAAGAACGGCTCGAATACGTGACGCACGACCTCGGGCGGCATGCCGGTGCCGGTGTCGCTCACGGATATGCGTATGTAGTCACCCGCCGCAAGCCCGGGCTCAATGACGGAGTCTGCGCGGACATTACGCGTCCGCAGCTCCAGACAGCCACCGTCGGGCATCGCGTCGCGCGCGTTGATCGCGAAGTTGACCAGCGCCGCGTCCAGCTGTGCACGGTCGGCTGTCGCCGGCCAAAGGTCCTCTGCGAGCAACAGGCGGATCTCGATTTCCGCGCCCAGCGTGCGTTCGAGCATGCCGCCCATGGCACCCACGACGGCGTTCACGTCCACACGCTCGCGCTGAATCGGAGCGCGGCGTGCGAATGCGAGCAGGCGGCTCGTCAGGCTGCCTGCCTGCCGGGCTGCAAGCAGCACGTCGTCGGCAAGGCGGGTAGCGTCGGGGTCCGCGCCCAGGCGTTCTTTAAGGAGTTCGGCGTTGCCTTCGATCACCATCAGCATGTTGTTGAAGTCATGGGCGATGCCTCCGGTCAGACGGCCCATGGCCTCCAATTTCTGGGCCTGCAGCAGTTCAGCCTCGCGCAACCTGAGTTTGCTGACATCCTCCGCGACGCCGACCACACGGTACACCCGGCCGTCAGCGTTACGCACCGGCGCACTGCGGTCCCAGATCCAGCGGATCTGGCCGTCCGGCCTTATGATGCGGTACTCGAGGTCGCACTCGTCTAGCAGCTGGTCGTCCAGGTACGCACTCACGCGGGCCCTGTCGTCGGGGTGCACGTTCTCCTTGAAAGACGACGGGTCCGCGTACAGTGACTCGGTGCTTCTATCCCAGACGCGTTCGTAGGCGGGGCTCACGTATTCGATGCGGTTGTTGATCGGGTCGCTGACCCAGAACACTTCGCGCAGACTCTCCGCGATCTGTCGGAAGCGTTCCTCGCTTTCAGCCAGCGCCTTTTCCTGCGCGGCCTCGGCGGTCATGTCCCGGACGACGCTGACCGCGTAGGCCTGGCCGTCGTCGTCCAGGAACCGGTTGACAGTAACGTGTACGGGAAAGACATCCCCGTTGGCACGACGCATCTGGAATCGGGTTTCGAAACGCCCATCCCGCTCGAGCGGCTGAATGGAGAGTTCGTGAAAGCGCTGGAAGTGCTCGGTGTCCACGTGCAGGGACTCGGTTCCGCCGCGCGTGATTTCGTCCACCGGGCGACCGAACATACGCGCGGCTGCCGGGTTCGCCCAGGTGATGGTGCGCTCCGGCTTACGGATGACCAGCACCGCATCATGCAGGCTGTCGACGAGGTGGCGGAAAGTGGCCAGCTGCATGAATCGGGTCTCTTCGCGCCCGCGCGCCGCGCGGTGCCGCTGCATTTCGGCAAGGGGCAGGATGCAGGTTCAAGAATACCGCAGCGCCTCGCAGCGCGGCCAGACCGGTACGTTCGATCAGCCGAGGCTCATGGTTGCGATACCGGCCAGCGCGAGGGCCAGGCCCAGCACCTGGAGCCTTGCGAGACGTTCGCCCGACAACCACCACGCCAGCATCGCAGTGGGTGCAGGCGAAAGCGCGGCGGCGACCGCAACGACCGACAGGAGGCCATGGCCGAGCGCGACCGCGAACACTGACGTGGCGACCGCCTGGCATACGCCGGTTGCGGCGACCAGTGCCCAGGTCCGGCCGCCGCGGGGCCGTCGACCTGCCGTGAAGGGCAGCACGAGCGCGACCGTCGCGGCTGCCGCAAGCAGTACCCATGTGGCGCTCCACAACGGGGTGCGTGATGCATCGGCGAGGTCGAGGAATACGAAGAATCCGCCGAGTACGAGACCCCCAGGCGTGGCCCGGGCCACGGTGCCCATCACGTGACCGGTAACCGTGACCGGTTTTCGCTTGACGCCTCCGGTCACCAGTGCGATCGAGACGATCACGATGAAGGCGCCAAGCTGCGTGGCCATCGACGGGCGTTCGCCGAGCAGCGCCAGGCCGATGCCGAAGGGCACGACGGCAGTCCACGTGGCGACGACAGTGGCCACCACGCCCATGTCACCGCCGGCGAGCGCACGGAAGTAGAGGAACGATCCCAACCCTAGCGAAAGCCCTGCGACGATGCTCCATCCGACGCTGCCGGCGGCGGGTGGTGCGCCCGTGACCCAGGCCAGTGTCGCAAGCATCGCAGCGCCGAGCAGCTTCGAATACAGCACCACCGACAATGCCGGCGCATGACGGGCTGCGAGGCCGGCGACGTAATCGCCACCGCCGTACGCAAGCGCGGTCAGCAGGCCCAGCAGGATGCCCATGAGTCCCTTCCCCGGCTACATCGCCAATGCTGCACCGCGAAATCTCCGTTGTACGGGCCAGGGGTGGCCCGGTACCTGGCGCCGGTATCGTGGATGCCGGGGAATCGCTCCATAACCTGAAGTGGCCCGGCAGCAGTTCGATCGCATAGGGTACAGGCAGCTGCAGGTATGGGCATGATGGAGGTGATGATGAGTGTCATTCGGTTGTTGTTGATTGTGCTGTGGCCCCTGCCGGCACTGGCAGCGGAATGGTCAGTACCCGCGAACTGGGATGTCGACACGTACGAGCTGAATTTCAGAAGCGACGACGGGCTCAAGCTCGCCGGATCGCTGCACGTGCCGTCCGGAACTGCAGACGGACCTGCCGTCGTCCTGGTCCAGCAGGCAGGTATACAGCTTCGGGACGTCGCCATATTCGACCAGCTTGTCGCCACGTTCACCGCCGCCGGCTACTCGGTTTTTGCATATGACTTGAGAGGGCACGGCGAGTCGGAAGGCACCGGCGAGAGGCCACGGTTCGGCGCCATGGCCGCTGACGCCGTCGCCGCAAAACGTGCGATCGCAGCCCATGATGCCATCGACGGCTCGCGCGTCGGGTACTGGGGCATCAGCCAGTCAGGCTGGCTTGCGATGAAGGCGGCGACGCTGAGCGATCCGGCCTTCGTCATCAGCGTATCTGCGCCGCTGACGACACCGCTGGAACAGATGGAATTTCTCGCGCACAACTACGTGCTGGCCCGCGGCTTCGGCGAGGAGGCCGCAGAGCAGGCCCTTCGCACGCGGCGCATCGTCATGGACGATCTATTCCGGGGTAAAGCGACGCGTGAGGAGGCGATCGCGGCACTGGAAGTGGTGCAGGATGAACCGTGGTTCGAGCTTGCATTCATGCCGCGTGCCGAGGATATCCCTGAGGACCTTTCGGCAAGTCCGTGGGTGCACGAAATGGATTTCGATCCGGTGGTCCACTTCGAGGGTGTGGATGCGCCGCTGCTCTTCGTGCTCGGTGGCGAGGATGTCGACATACCGGTCGCGCGGACTTTGGAGATCATCGACGGGCTGGAACAGGCCGATAACCGTCATGTCGTCGTGATCCCCGGTGCCAACCATGGTATGCGCATTCCGAGCAAACCCGCGGAACCCCCCGATGAAGACGATCCCCAGCCGGGCTCGAATGCGGCAACATATTTTTTCGTGATGGGTGAGTGGCTGGGTCGGCTCGACGCGCAGGCGCGATAGCGGGCATGGTACCCGCCACTAGTCGACCAGCAGCATGAGCCCGAGCGCCAGGGCGATCGCACCGCCTGCGAGCAGGAACAGCGCTCTCTGCGTGTACCTGCCGAGAACCAGGCGCGCGGCCTGGTTCGCAGGCCGCCGGCTCTCCTGCACGCCGATTACGAGGCCGACGATGCCGAGCGCAAACAGCAGGATACCCACCAGGGTGTTCATCGTTGTGTACTCCTCGGTGCGGTGATGTGCAGCCGTGCGTCGCAGACTGACGCAACCCGATATACGGGTCAATCCAGGGCCGCGGGCACGCCGTGGGGCTGCGATTTTCGGGTAGTGGTGGAGGTCTGGAGATGGATCATGGCACGGCGGGATTTCGCGCCGTCGGCGCCAAGAGGCTAGAATGCCGGCAAACAAGGCGCAAACGGGGAGCAATGATGACAATGAATCACCAATGGTCGGCGGCCAGGGGCGCTCTCGCGAGCATCACCGCGCTCGGGTTTCTTTCGCTTGCCGCCTGCGGGAACGGCGGCAACCCGCCGGCCGGTGGCGCGCCGGAGCCCGGTACGACCGACCGTGAGCGGACGGAGGCCCGCGCCTACACCGCAACCGCCGGGCTGCCGCCGGAGCAGGAGGCGTTCTGGGAGCGGCTCCAGGCGCATTGCGGCAAGGCCTACGCCGGACGCGTCGTCGACGTCACGTACTTCTACGAGGATGCGTTGGCGGACCGCGAAATGGCGATGTGGGTCATGCGTTGCGACGAGGACCGCATTCACATCCCCTTCTACGTGGATGACAACCGGTCACGCAACTGGATCATCACCCGCCAGCACGACACGCTGCGTCTCAAGCACGATCATCGTTATCCCGACGGCACCGAGGAGGCGATCAGCCAGTACGGCGGTGATGCCCCGCGCCCGGGTCTGCCGACGCGCCAGATCTTTCCTTCGGACGCACACACCGGCGCGATCCTGCCGGATCGGCGCGACAACTTCTGGTTCTTCGATTTCGTCGATGACGACACGCTGCAATACGGTGTGCACTGGCGCCGTTTCGGCCATTCGGTGCGCGTGGAGTTCGACCTGTCAGCTGAGATCGAACCGCCACCGAAGCCGTGGGGTTACGAGACCGGTGAGGCCGCAGTGCCCGACGAACTCAGCGACGAAGCGCAGGCTTTCTGGGATCGGATGGTTTCGCATTGTGGCAATGCCTATCGCGGGTCGGTCGACGACGCAACACACTACTATCGGGATACTGTCGCCGCATCCGAGATGGTGATTCACTTCCTCGAATGCACCGACGAGCGCATTCATATCCCGTTTCATGTCGATGACGACCGGTCCCGGAACTGGATCCTGACGAAGGTCGACGGCACGATCCGTCTCAAGCACGACCACCGTAATCCGGACGGTACCGAGGAAGACATCAGCCAGTATGGCGGCGACGCGCCGCGCCCCGGGGTCGAGACACGCCAGTACTTCCCGGCAGATGCACACACGGCAGAAATTCTTCCCGAACGTGCCGACAACTTCTGGTTCTTCGATTTCATTGACGATGACACGCTGCAATACGGCGTGCACTGGCCCAAGGCCGGGCACTCGGTGCGTGCCTCGTTCGACCTCAGCGCGCCGGTGGAGACGCCTCCGCTGCCGTGGGGTTACGACGACTGAGCCAGGCGTCCACGGCTTCGTACACCGCGGCCTAGACGGCATGGGATGCCGAGGCCGCGCTACGCTCCGGGCGTGATCAAGGATCGATCGCGTGCGTCGGCGACACAGCCATGCTGTCGACGACCAGTATGTAAATGATCGTGCAGCCGACGTCTCATCGCTGCGAGCTCCTTCAGTCCGTGGTGCGTGCGAGCCAGTGTCCCAGAGCGGCAAGGTACACCATCGCATCGGGTGCCGCCTGCAAGGCGCCGGCGACGGCCGCGGGCAGGTCGACCCGACGCAGCACATGGTCCGCACCCGGGACGAGCACCACCTCTCGATTGCCCGGATCGGGCAGTGACTCGATGCGCTCGAGTGTGCGCGCGACGGGATTGGTCGGGTCTTCAGTACCAAACACGAGCAGGGTAGGCGCCGCGACCGAATCGAGCAGTGCCGCGTAGTCCGAGTCGAGTTCGGGCGGCCACGCCGCATCGGGCTCAGCCGATGGCGCGTCGGCATCGACCTGCGCGCGCACGCCGAGCAGTGCGAGCTCGTAGTGGAGGTCTTCGTAGGTATCGGCGATGGCCTCGAGCATGTCGCGCGCATCGTCCTCGGGAAGCGGCGTGTGATGCGCGGCGTGCACGAGCCGTTCGGCGGTATTCACCAGCGGCGGCGACACCAGGATCGCGAAGGCCGGATCTCCGGTCGCGGCGGCCTCGAGCGCGACGCGTCCGCCGTGGCCAAGCCCCCACAGTCCTATCCTGTCGGCATCCACCGCGGGGTGTTCCGCCACCGCACGCATCGCCGCCACGGCATCGCCGGCGAGCGTTGAGTAGTGCGGTAAGGGATCATAGCCGTCGGCGGCCGCGCTGGCGCCCCGACGGTCCCAGGTGAACACTGCGATTCCGAGTGGCGGCAGCGTATCGATGAGGTGTGCGAACAGTTCGTCCTCGCGCGAGCCGCTGCCGGCACCGTGCACCGCAACGACGGCTGGCCCACCGGTGATTCCGGGCCCCAGGTGCAAGGTGCCGGCCAACGACAGACCATCGCTTTCGAAGCGGATTTCCACGGCTGTCGCGGGCTTGTCGGCTTTCGGCACGGAGACGCCGTCGTTGCGATCAGACGATCCATGCGCCGCCTGGATCGCGCTGTGATGGTCCCGCGTGCCCGCGGTGGCAAGCATCGAGAACACGGTAAACAGCAGCATCCCGACCATGAGTCGGCAGGAAAATGCCCGGTACGGGTGGTACATCGCTTTAACCCCCTCAGTGAATGGTCTGTCCCAGCCAGTGGCCAAGGACAGCGAAGTAGACGGCGGAATCAGGTATGGCTTCTTCCGGATCGCCTCCGACGCTCGGTTCGTCGACAATGCGCAGCACGTGGTCCGCATCCGGAATCACGACGACGTCGCGTGTCCCGCTGTTCGGCATCACGGCGAGCCGGTCGAGCGTGTGCTGCACCGGCACGACGGTATCCATCGTTCCCAACAGCAGCAGCGTTGGTGCGTCTATCTGCGCGAGTATGGCCTCGTAGTCCACGTCGAGTTTTGCAGCCCAGGAGCTGTCGCTGTAGTCATCGCGTATCTGCGCCTCCGGATCATCGACCCCGAGAAAGGTGAGCGGATACCAGGGCTTCTCCCGGACAGCCTCGATCGCCGCCACGGCTTCGGCGCGGGTGCGCTCACCGCGGATGAAGTCGTCGATCGTTCTCCTGGTCGCTTCTGAGAGGTCGGCGGCGGCTTCCCCGTGACCGTCGAGCAGGATCGCGTTGCGCGAGACGAAGATCATCTGTTCCGGTGTGCTGACGAGCGGCGTGGAAGCGATGACGACGAATGCGGGGGTGCTGCCGGCGGCGGCCTTCATTGCGATCCATCCACCCTGGCTCAGGCCCCAGAAGCCCACTCGATCGGCGTCGACGAGATCGGATACGGCCACTGCACGTTTCGCCGCGATGGCGTCATCAGCGAGCACCGAAAAATGTGGGCGTTCGGCGTTTGCGTCACCGGTGCCGCGACGATCGAAAGTGAAGACCGCGATGCCGAGAGCAGGCAGCAACTCATGCAGATGGGCGTATAGCGGGTCGTCCTGGCCGCCGGCGGACGAACCGTGCAACGCCACGACCACGGGCACGTTGCTGGCGCCCTTGGGTGCGTGCAGCGTGCCGGACAGCTCGGTGCCGTCGGCCGGCACGGTGATCTCGTGTTGCTCCACACGCCATGACGGGTCAGCGGACCACGGCGCCGCGCCCGCCGGCATCGCGAAGCACGCGCTGATCGCGAGCGTGGCAAACAGTCGTTGGATCCTCATTGGCAGTCCTCCCAGGATTGTAAAATTCGTTGAATTTGGTGTTATAGTACACCAACACACCAAGCAGGGGAAGACCGATGGATATTCGCCTTTCCACTTGCCAACCCTTCGGGCCTATCCGGCATCCAACTTGCGCTGGTGCACTGCGGCTGGCGTCGCGATGGTCCGCAATCTAGTCGATCCCGGGCGCGCGCGCTGCTCCAGATTCTGTACCGCCGTACAGCTTCCGGGCGGACCTGCCGGTTCGTTCAAGCACTGGTGCTGTCCCGGGCGCAGTACGTGCCAGGAATTTCCGAACTGAAGAAAAGTTGATGCCATGACCAAGCGATACGGACAGTTCTGCCCAGTTGCGAAAACCGCCGAGATCGTCTGCGAGCGCTGGACGCTCCTGATCGTTCGCGAGCTGCTGTGGGGATGCGAGCGGTTCAACGAGATCCAGCGCGGACTGTCGCAGATTTCGCCCACGCTGCTCGCCCGGCGGCTGCGCGAACTCGAGGACGCGGCGATTCTCTATAGAGAGCCGGCACCCAACGGACAGGGATCGATCTACCGGCTCACGGAGGCCGGGGAGGAGCTCAAGCCGCTCGTGGAACTGGCCGGGGAGTGGGGCCAGCAGTACATGAGCGAGCGCATCGACGCCGGCGATCTCGACGCCGGGCTGCTGATGTGGGACATGCACCGCCAGTTGCAGGTCGAGAGCTTTCCGCTGCCGCTGGCCGCGGTGCACTTTCATTACAGCGACGCCCCGTCCGACCAGCGTCACTGGTGGCTGCTCGTTCGGCGAAACCGCGTGGAACTGTGCACGTCCGAACCCGGACGCGCACCTGACCTGTACCTGGTCACGAACCTGCGCACGATGATCGAAGTCTGGCTGGGCCGCCGGTGCCTGCGAGCGGCACTGTCGGCAGATTCGATCCGACTCTACGGCGATCCGGCACTCAAGCGCAGCATCGATCAGTGGCTTGGTCGGAGCACCTTTGCAGCGGACATGACGGCATGAACGCCCAGTCCGCTGTATTTTGCGCGCAACGCTACACCGGCTGTTGCAACTCCGATGGTTACCTCGTGCAGTGATCGTTGCAGACCGCCGACAGCCATGTGTCGGCTCGTAACTCGAATCAGTCACATACGCTGATCGAGTCACAAACTCCACCTTGAGTAGCAGTTACTCGTGATGGAGTGGATTTCACAAACTTCTATTTTCTCCCTACGTTCCGCGTCCACGGAAACGCAGTGCACGTGCGCTGTGTCCCCGCAACGACACGCATGTTCACGAGATACAGGGAGAAACCCATGCCCAGATCACTGGTTTCACGCGCGGTAAGAAACGCACTGCTCTCTGCAGGCATTGCCGGTGCCGGATTGCACGGCGTAGCTGCCTTGGCGCAGCAACC
>PWYM01000031.1 GCA_003567855.1 Gammaproteobacteria bacterium
CCGGCTCGGCCGGGTACCGCGGGCGACGCCTGAGCGCGGGCTGTACCTGTGGGGCGGTGTCGGGCGCGGCAAGACGATGCTGATGGACCTGTTCGCCAATGCGCTGCCGCCCGGCACGGGCGCGCGACGGCACTTCCACCGCTTCATGAACGACGTGCATGCCGATCTCCGACGGCTGCGCGATCACCGCGACCCGCTCAGGCGCGTCGCCGACCGGATCGCGGCGCGCACGCGGGTGATCTGCTTCGATGAGTTCTTCGTCAGCGACATCGCCGACGCGATGATCCTCGGGACGCTGTTCGAGGCGCTGTTCGAGCGCGGCGTGACGCTGGTCGCAACGTCCAACGTGCCACCCTCGGCGCTGTACCGCGACGGGCTGCAGCGCGCGCGCTTCCTGCCGGCGATCGCGCTGCTCGAAGAGCACACCGAGGTCGTCGAAGTCGACGGAGGCGTCGACTACCGCCTGCGGCTGCTGTCGCGCGCGTCGGTCTACCAGGCGCCGAACGACGTGGCCGCCGAGGCGGAGCTCGAACGCGACTTCGAGGCGCTTGCCGGCGAGACGCCGCGACACCGCCGGCCGATGGACGTCAACGGCCGGCGCATCGCCGTGCGCGTGCGCGCCGACGGCGTCGTGTGGTTCGACTTCGACGCGATCTGCGACGGCCCGCGCAGCGCCGACGACTACATCGAGATCGCCCGCAGCCACCACACGGTGCTCGTCTCGGACGTGCCGCGCTTCGACGCAACGCGCGAAAACCAGGCGCGGCGCTTCATCGCGCTCGTCGACGAGTTCTATGACCGGCGCGTCAAGCTGATGCTGTCGGCGGAGGCGGCGCCGGACGCGCTCTACGCGGGCGATCGGCTCGCGTTCGAATTCCAGCGCACCGTCAGCCGGCTGCTCGAGATGCAGACGCGCGACTACCTCGCGAGCGAACACCGCGCATGAGCGGCGCGGCTTACCCCCGCACGTGAGCGCCGCGGTTTACCCGTCCTCGGCGTCGGGCTGCGCCTCGGGTGCGGCGGCGCGGAACGCCGGCAGTGCAACGCAGCGCTCGTGGATGGCCATCAGCACGGGGTAGCGGTCGAGCGGACAGTCGAAGCGCTGCGCGTTGTAGACCTGCGGCACCAGCACCACGTCGGCAAGCCCGGGGGTGTCGCCGTGGCAGAAGTCGCCGGTCTGCGCCTCGGCGGCGAGGCGGCGCTCGAGCGCGGTGAAGCCGGTCGCGACCCAGTGGCGATACCAGCGGTTCACCGCATCCTGGCCGAGGCCGAGGCCACGCTTCAGGTGGCGCAAGACGCGCAGGTTGTTAAGCGGCTGCACGTCGGCGGCGACGAGCTGCGCGAGCGCGCGCACGCGCGCGCGCCCGGCGGGGTCGGCGGGCAGCAGCGCGGGCTCGGGGTGGACCTCGTCGAGGTACTCGAGGATCGCGAGGGATTGGGTGAGCACCGTGCCGTCGTCGAGTTCGAGCGCCGGGATCAGCGACTGCGGATTCAGCGCGCGGTAGGCCTCGGCGTGCTGTTCGCCGCCGTCGCGCACGAGGTGCACCGGCACCTGCTCGCAGGCGAGGCCCTTGAGCGCGAGCCCGATGCGCACGCGGTACGCAGACGAACTGCGCCAGTAGGTGTGCAGCTTCATGCCGCGGTTATATCACCCCGCGGCGCATCTGGTCGCGCTCGATGGACTCGAACAGGGCCTTGAAGTTGCCCTCGCCGAAGCCCTCGTTGCCCTTGCGCTGGATGATCTCGAAGAAGATCGGCCCGACGCAGGTCTCGGTGAAGATCTGCAGCAGCAGCTGGCTGCGGCCCTCGGCATCGGCGTCGATGAGAATGCCGTTGTCACGCATGCGCGCGAGATCCTCGCCGTGGTCGGGAACGCGCTCGTCGACCATCTCGTAGTAGGTGTCGGGCACGTCGAGAAAGTCGATGCCGTTGGCGCGCAGCGTCTCCACCGACGCGTAGATGTCGTCGGTCGCGAGCGCGATGTGCTGGATGCCCTCGCCGTTGTACTCACGCAGGTACTCGGCGATCTGCGATTTCTCGTCGGCCGACTCGTTGATGGGGATACGCACCTTGCCGCACGGACTCGTCATCGCGCGCGAAAACAGGCCGGTCTGCGCCCCCTTGATGTCGAAGTAGCGGATCTCGCGGAAGTTGAACAGCCGCTCGTAGTAGCCGGCCCAGTGGTCCATCTGGCCGCGGTCGACGTTGTGGGTGAGGTGGTCGAGCAGCGTGAGCCCGGCCGCCGGCGTGTCGTCGCCGTCGATCGGCTCGTAGACGTCGTCGTAGATGCTGGCGCCACTGCCATAGCGGTCGACGAGATAGAGCGCCGCGCCGCCGATGCCGGCGAGCGCCGGGGCCGGCACCGCGGGGGCACGCTCGGCCGGCTCGGCGTGCTCGGCACCGCGCGCGCAGGCCACGTCGAGCGCGGCATGCACGTCGCGCACGCGCATCGCGAAGCTGCACGCCGACGGCCCGTGGGCGCGCGCGAAATCCGCGGCGAAGCCGTCGGTGCTCTCGTTGACGAGGAAGTTGATGTCACCCTGGCGGTAGCGCGTGATCGGGCGCTCGCGGTGGCGCGCGACTGCGCGGAAACCGAGCTGGCGCAACAGCGCGTGCAGCGGTGCCGCATCGGGCGCGGTGAACTCGACGAACTCGAAGCCGTCGGTGCCGGCGGGATTGTCCCAACCGGAGGTCTCGGCGCTGGACCGTGCTGCCGATGTAGCCATGGTGCCCCCTAAAATGGTTTCAGATGTAACTTTTCACCAGTCTAGCGCTCAACCGTCGCGGGCTCAATATGAAGCCTTGAGCCCGCTCGGGCCTGCGCGACGCGCGCGGCGGACCAATCGGTGCCAGCCGACCCTGCGATTGACCTAGAATCCTGCCCATGAGCCGCCCGCCGCCCCATTCCCGCGCCACGCCCTCCGCCCCCCGGCCCACGCCCGCCGCTGGCGCGCTGGAGCTCGACGCGTTTCTGCCCTACCGGCTTTCGGTGCTGTCGAACACGATCTCCGGCGCGATCGCCGAGGTCTACCAGCAGCGTTTCGGGCTGAGCATCCCGGAATGGCGGGTCATGGCGATTCTCGGGCGTTACCCGGGCCTGTCGGCGGCCGAGGTAGCCGCGCGCACCGCGCAGGACAAGGTTGCGGTCAGCCGTGCGGTCAGTCGGCTGATCGCTGCCGGTCGCGTGCAGCGGCGTTTTGCCGACGCCGACCGGCGCCGCTCCATCCTGGAACTCTCGGCCGCCGGCCAGGCCGTCTATGAAGAGGTGGTACCGCAGGCACTGGCGCTCGAACGATCACTTCTCGAGGCGCTCACCGCGAGCGAACTCGAACAGCTCGATACGCTGCTCGACACCCTGCTCGAGCGTGCCCGCCACCTGTCGACGTCGGAATTGCCCTAGCACGCGCACGGCGGAAGGCACCATGTTGCAGGGCAGCATGGCGGCCACGGGCGGCTCTGTATAATCGCGCCACTCGACCCGGCCGCAGGCCAAAACACAAGACGCCTGCGGACCGCGCCGCACCGCGGCATCACCCGTTTCTCCAGGAGTCCATCCCGCATGGAAACCATCGCCGATTTTGAGATCCAGTATTCGCAGTTTCTCGACCCCGACGGTCGTCCGAGCGACACTCTCCCCGACTTTGCCCAGGACAGCGAACAGCTCATCGAGATGTACCGCCAGATGACGCTGGTGCGCATCTTCGACGGCAAGGCCATCAACCTGCAGCGCACCGGCAAGCTCGGCACCTATGCATCCAGCCTCGGCCACGAGGCGAGCCACGTCGGTATAGGCGCGGCGATGCGTCCCGAGGACTGCCTCGCGCCGAGCTACCGCGAATACGGCGCGATGCTGTGGCGCGGCGTGAAGATGAGCGAGATCCTGCTCTACTGGGGCGGCGACGAGCGCGGCAGCCGCTTCGAGCACGCCCCGCACGACTTCCCGTTCTGCGTGCCCATTGCCACGCAGTGCCTGCACGCGGCCGGCGCGGCGATGGCCTACCAGCTGCGCGGTGAGCCGCGCTGCGCGGTATCTATAAACGGTGACGGCGGCACCTCGGAGGGGGCGTTCTACGAGGCGCTCAACGTCGCCGGCGCGAAGAAGCTGCCGGTGGTGTTCGTCGTCATCAACAACAAGTGGGCGATCTCGGTCCCGCTGGAGCTGCAGACCGCGTCGCGCACGCTCGCGCAGAAGGCCGTCGCGGCGGGCATCCCGGGGCTGCAGGTCGATGGCAACGACGTGATCGCAGTGCGCCACTGGATGGAGCGCGCGCTCGAGCGCGCGCGCCGCGGCGAGGGCCCGGCGCTGATCGAGGCGATCACCTACCGGCTCTCCGACCACACCACCGCCGACGATGCGAGCCGCTACCGCAAGAAGGAAGAGGTCGAGGCCGCGCGCGCCATCGAGCCGCTGCTGCGGCTGCGCCGTTACCTCGTCGAGCAGGGGCTTTGGGATGACGCGCGCGAGGAGGCGCTGCGCGCCGAGTGCGTCGAACGCGTCGACGCCGCGGTCGAAAGCTACATCAACACGCCGCGGGCACCGGTCACCGACATGTTCGACTACCTGTTCGAGAAACTGCCCGACCATCTTGTCGCCCAGCGCGAGATGGCGCAGCACTATGACCGGGGAGGACGGCACTGATGGCGGCGATCACGCTGATCGAGGGCGTCACACGCGCCCTGGCACACGAGATGGAACGCGACGAGCGCGTGATCGTGCTCGGCGAGGACGTGGGCGTGAACGGCGGCGTGTTCCGCGCAACCGCGGGGCTGCAGCAGCGCTTCGGTGATCAGCGCGTGCAGGACACCCCGCTCGCCGAGGCGATGATCGCAGGCCTGTCGGTCGGCATGGCCGCGCAGGGCATGCGCCCGGTCGCCGAGATCCAGTTTGAAGGCTTCGTCTATCCGGCCGTCGACCAGATCGTCAACCACGCCGCGCGGCTGCGCACGCGCACGCGCGGACGGCTGACCTGCCCGATGGTGCTGCGCGTGCCCTACGGCGGCGGCATCCACGCGCCCGAACACCACTCCGATTCGCCCGAGGCGATGTTCGCGCATATGCCGGGCATCCGCGTCGTGATTCCTTCGTCGCCGGCGCGCGCCTACGGGCTGCTGCTCGCGGCGATCCGCAGCCCCGATCCGGTGGTGTTCTTCGAACCCAAGCGCATCTATCGACTGCAGAAGCAGGAAGTGCCCGATGACGGCGAGGCGCTGCCGCTCGACGTGTGCTACACGCTGCGCGAAGGCGAGGACGTCACCGTCGTGACCTGGGGCGCGATGACCTGGGAGACGCTGAAGGCCGCCGACCAGCTCGCCGACGACGGCATCAGCTGCGAAATCATCGACGTCGCGACGATCAGCCCGCTGGACCACGAGACCATACTCGAGTCGGTCGAGCGCACCGGGCGCCTGTGCATCGTGCAGGAGGCGCCGCGCAGCTTCGGCGTGGCGTCGGAGATCGCCGCGGTGGTGGCCGAACAGGCGCTCTACAGCCTGCGCACGCCGATCAGCCGCGTGACCGGTTACGACACCATCATGCCGCTGTTCAGGCTCGAAACCGAATACATGCCGAGTGTGCAGCGCGTCGTCGACGGCATACGCGCGGCACTGGAGGAATGACCCGATGAAGACCTTCAACCTGCCCGACCTCGGCGAAGGGCTGCCCGAGGCCGAGATCGTGACCTGGCACGTGAAGCCCGGCGACGCAGTCAAGGTCGACGACCTGCTGGTGTCGGTGGAAACCGCCAAGGCCGTCGTCGAGGTGCCCTCGCCCTACTCCGGCAAGATCGCAAAACTCTACGCCGACGAAGGCCAGATGGTCGAGACCGGCAGTCCGCTGGTCGACTTCGACACCGGCGAGGGCGGCGCCGCCGCCGATACTGCCGCGGCCGGCGACGACGCGGGCAAGCGCGACGACGCGGACTCGAAACCCGCCCGTGAACAGACCGCCGGCGCGGACGCCTCAGGCGATGGTAGCCAAGGCAAGCGCGACGGCAAAAAGGGCGACGGCGATGGTGGCGACGACGAACCGCGTCGCGCGGATTCGAGCACCGTGGTCGGCAACGTGCCGACCAGCGACGACGTGCTCGTCGAGACCGCACGCGCTGGCGGCCGACGCAAACGCGGCGGCCGCGTGAAGGCCGCCCCGGCGGCACGCGCGCTCGCCCGCCGCCTCGACGTCGACATCGCCGAGGTCGAACCTTCCGGGCGCGCCGGGCAGGTGCTGCCCGAGGACGTGCAGTCCTTCGCCGATGCCCGCGGGCGCACCGCACGCGCGCCGGCACGGCGGGCATCGACGCCGGCCTCCGGCAAGGGCGTGCAGCTGCGCGGCCCGCGTCGCGCGATGGCGCAGGCGATGTCGGCCTCTCGCGACCTGATGGCGCACTGCACGCTGTTCGACGACGCCGACATCCACTACTGGCACGACCCGCGCCCGCTGACCGAGCGCCTGATGCGCGCGATCGTCGCCGGCTGCGAGGCCTCGCCGGGGCTGAACGGCTTCTTCGACGGCGACACGCTGACCCACGAGAGCGTCGAGCGCGTCGACATCGGCATGGCGGTCGACACCGAGGAAGGCCTCGTCGTGCCGGTCGTGCGCGACGTCGCGTCCCTCGGCCGCGAGGCGCTGCGCGCGGAGATCAACCGCATCAAGCGTGCCGCGCGCGAGCGCAGCCTCGCACCGAGCGAGATGATCGGCTACACGTTCACTTTGTCGAACTTCGGCATGCTGGCCGGGCGCTATGCAACACCGCTGCCGGTCCCGCCGACCATCGCGATACTCGGCTCCGGCAAGCTGCAGCAGGACGTGGTGCCGGTGCTCGGCGGCATCGAGGTGCACCGGCGCATGCCGCTGTCGCTGACCTTCGACCACCGCTGCGTGACCGGCGGCGAAGCCTGCCGCTTCCTCGCCGCGGTGATCGCCGACCTCGAGCTGCGCGACTAGCGCCGCGGGGCCTCAGAAGCGCATCGACACCCGCACGCCGACGGTGCGGGGGCGCTCGGTCGCGATGCGGCGGGTGTTGTCCTGGCGGTTGATGAACCGCTGCGGGCGCCGGTCGGTGAGGTTGTCGGCGAACACCTGCAGCCGCCACGCGTCGCGGGCGATGCCCGCGGCGGCGTGCAGCGTCGTCCATGACCCCTGACGCTCGCGCTCGTCGAGCGCGAGCGCGCTGTAGCTTGCCCCCGCGTGGACGAGCCCACCCTGCACGAACAGGTCGTGGCCACCCGCCGACCAGTCGTAGCGCGCCCGCGCACTGCCCTGGAATTCCGGCACCAGCGGCAGCCGGGCACCGGCCTCGGGCAGGTCGACGAACGCCGACGAGATCTCGACCAGCGAGGCGTCCTGCCACGCCAGGGCCGCGTGCAGCGTGAGCCGCGCGTTGACCGCCCACGCGGCATCGGCCTCGAGCCCCCAGATTTCCGAACGCGCGGCGTTGTCGATGAAGGTCAGGATGGAGATGTTCTCCGGATCGAAGCGCGGAATCTGCATGTCGGTCCAGTCGATGTACCAGGCGCTGCCGTTGAAGCGCAGGCGCTGGTCCAGCCACTGCGTCTTCCAGCCGAGCTCGTAGCTCTTCACGTCGTCGGTCTCGTACGTCGTCGGCACGGTCGGGAACCCGGGGTTCAACGAGAACACGCCGCCGCCGCGATTGAATCCGCCCGGCCGGAAGCCTTCCGAGTAGCTCAGTGAGTAGCGCGTGTGCGCCGTGGGCGTCAGGCTCAGCATCAGCCGCGGGATCCAGCCGCTCTGCTTGAGCGGCGCGGTCGAATGGCCGGGCACGTCCGGATCCACGCCTCCGGGCGCCGGCGGCGCGTCCGGATCGAACGACGGGTCGTCGATGCTGCCCGCGTTGTCGTAGTTGCGCCCGGCACCGCGGTCGACCGACCCGGCGAAAATCCCGCTGGCGAACGCCGACTGGCCGCGGAAACCCTGCGCGAGGCCGTAGTAGCGGAAGCCGAGCGCGACCTCGAACAGCGCGGGGATCACGTCGAACCCGATCTCGCCGAAGGCGGCGAGCTGGCGTTCGGTGCGCGTGACGTCGTTGAAGAACGCGACCTCCGGCGGCCGGGTCGAGGCGTCGTTGGCGGCGGCGCCGGGGATCGGCGCATTGGGTGCAAAACCCAGGTCGGGGATCGCCGGGTAGATGAAATCGTCCATCGAGTCGATGCGCAGGTGGTCGTACTGCGCGCCGAGCATCAGGCGGGTGCGGCGGTCGGCGGGCGTATGCACACGCAGTTCGTGGGTCCAGCG
>PWYM01000104.1 GCA_003567855.1 Gammaproteobacteria bacterium
AAATCCTATTAGTCATGAAAAATTCTCTGTTAATTTTTTTGATTGCCATTGTCCAGGTTTCGGCTTCGGTTTCAATTCATGGCCAAAACCTGACACTAATGGCTGAAGGTAATACTGTGCGTGAAGTTTTTAAGCAAATTGAAACCGAGACAAGCTACCGGTTTTTCTACAATGATGAGTTTCGGGACCTCTCAAAACAACTATCCTTTGAAATGCGTGATTATGAGATAGACGAGGTTCTTGACATGATGCTCGCGAATTCTGATGTTACTTACAGAATTCTTGAAAATGATGTTATAGTGATCACACCTATGAATAACGAGGCGCAAGAATTTATAGTTACCGGCCGGGTTACTGATTATCAAACTAATGAAGGTCTGCCAGGGGTAAATGTAATAATTGCTGGCACTACTACTGGTACCGTTACTGACATTGATGGCAACTATGAGATCAGTGTCACAAGTCCTGATGAAGTATTGATGTTCTCATATGTGGGTTACGATCAACTAAGAATTCCTGTAGAAAACAGATCAAATATTGATGTAGTAATTAGACCTTCCTTTAGTCAACTTGAAGAGATAGTGGTTGTTGGGTATGGTACCCAGAGAAGAGTAAATCTTACAGGTGCCGTTGACCAGGTAACAGGTGAAGCGATGGAAGGACGGCAGAGGGGTAATCTAACCCAGACGCTTCAGGGTGTGATGCCAAATGTTAATATACGTCCGCTTGATGGCAAGCCAGTTGAATCTCCGACTATTAATATCAGAGGTATTGGATCTATTGGACAGGGTGGAAATGCACTGATACTCATTGATGGTATTGAGGGTGATCCAAGTATGTTGAATCCTAATGATATTGAAACAATTTCGGTTTTGAAGGATGCTGCATCAGCAGCGATATATGGAGCCAGAGGTGTTTTTGGAGTTGTTCTTATAACGACAAAGGCACCTCAGGACGATGCGATAACAGTTGAATATTCAGGAAATTATAGTATTCAATCTCCTGTTGTCAGACCTGACTTTGATTATGACGGGTACAGATTTGCAAATATGTTCAATGAGATTTTCTATAACAGGAATGCCCTTTATCCCCGCCAGATCAATAAAACGCAGCTGTTTTCCCAGGAGTATCTGGCTGAACTGAAAAGAAGGTCTGAAGATCCCAGCCTGCCCAAAACAGACCTTGATGATCAGGGACGTTATGTTTATTATCATAGCACAGACTGGTATTCTGAGCTTTATAAAGATCATGTAAATGCAACTGAACATAGCATTAATGTATCGGGTGGTACTGATAGGTCCAGGTTCCTTATTTCCGGGCGTTATTCAGGATCAGATGGATTGTATAGGTATAGTTCTGATGTTTATAACATGTACAATCTAAGAGCAAGGGGAAGTATCGATGTAACTCCCTGGTTACAAATTGAAAATAATTTTGATTATTCTGTAAGAGATTACTTTAACCCGCTCAATACAGGGGAGGGCAGCAGTCTGCAGCGAAATATTGCTGACGAAGGACATCCAACCGCACCACTGCTCAACCCTGATGGTACGTTGTCATTTTCTGCTGCTTATACTGTGGGAGATAATTATTTGGGTTACAATGGCTCATATCTGGACAGGTCGGTACTCAGAAATACCACCGGGTTTAATACCAGATTCTATGACAATACTTTAAGAGTTATAGGTAATTTCTCTTTCCAGCAAACGATTAATGAACACGAGAGGATTAGAACTCCCACACCTTATAGCCCTGCCCCCGGGGTTATTGAATATGTTGGCCACAGGAGGGATGATTATCAGCATACTACAGATGTTTCTGATTATATTGCAACAAACCTTTACTCCGAATACGAGAATTTCTTTAATGAAGTTCACTATTTCAAGGCGATGGTAGGTGTTAACTATGAAGAGTCTGAATGGGAAAGACATCGCTACGAAAGAAACCAGTTGCTTTTCCCTACAGCGAGAAACGTTAACCTTGCGGTAGGTGATAATGTTATTGCAACCGGAGGATTTAACCGTTGGAGGATTTTTGGAGGATTTTTCAGGCTAAATTACATTTATGATGAAAGGTATCTATTAGAACTTAATGGAAGGTATGATGGGTCATCAAAATTTCCAACAGATGAGATGTATGCGTTTTTCCCATCAATATCTGGTGCCTGGAGGATCTCAAATGAATCATTTTGGCCTGTTCCCTATGAAATTGTATCGAACTTTCAGTTAAGAGGTTCATATGGTTCCCTTGGAAATGCGAATATTTCTCCTTATATGTTCCAGGAACAATTCTCGATTGGAACCGGTATCCTTATCGATGGTTCCAGACCCAGGCAGACATCCATGCCTGCAGTATTACCGGACGGCTTAACCTGGGAAACTTCAACTACAAGAAATTTTGGTCTTGATCTTGGGCTTATTAATAATAAGCTTACGTTTACAGGTGATGCCTATGTAAGGCATACAACAGATATGTACACTATAGGTATGACACTTCCGGCCGTTTTTGGTACCGGTTCCCCAAGAGGCAATTATGCCGATATGGAAACGCGGGGCTGGGAAATGGCGCTTGCATGGCGTGATCAGTTTAATCTGGCGAACAGGACTTTCAATTATAATATAAGATTGAACTTATCAGACTGGAAGGCACACGTTTTAAGATATAACAATCCTGATAAATTCCTTAATGACTATTATGAAGGTATGAGAGTTGGTGAAGTTTGGGGATTTGTGACAGAAGGATTCTTTACATCACATGATGATGTGGCAAACCATGCAGATCAGCAGTCACGTTTCGCCCCAAGGACAGGTACATATATGCCCGGTGATATAAAACTAAAGGATCTAAACAATGATGGTGTAATAAATTTTGGTGACAATACTGTGGATAATCCTGGCGACCGGAAAGTTATAGGTAACCTCACTCCTCGCTATACATTTGGCGCCAACTTGGGAGCCCAATGGAATAACATATTTTTCTCCGCATTTATTCAGGGAGTTGGAAGGCAGGACTGGTATCCGCATCAGGAGGCTGTTAACTTCTGGGGCCAGTATAACAGGCCTTATGGTGATATTCCAAGATGGCACCTTAATGAAGGAATGATCTGGTCTGAAGAGAATCCCGATTCATTTCTGCCAAGGTATGTTAGTCGTGGCGGAACAGGAGGACTTCTCAGGCAGACACAGACAAAATACCTTATGAATGCTGCATACATACGTTTAAGAAATGTTCAGTTAGGTTATGATTTGCCAATCAATTTAGTTTCAAGAATGGGAATGAGCTCTGCACGTATATATGTATCGGGCGAAAGTTTATGGACATGGTCACCTCTTTACAGGACTGTTAAGAACCACATTGATGTCGAGAACGCTACTGCTCCTTCTGATCAAATGTACACCAGCGGCAACTCGGGCGATGGGTATAACTATCCTATGCTTAAAAATGTGACAGTAGGTATTAATGTTAGATTCTAAATGAAAAAAAATATATTATGAGAAATCAAAATTTATGGCTTTTTATAGCTTTATTATTTATTCTCGGTAGTTGCGATCTTGAGGAAACCCCGATTGCCACATCATCAAAAGCTGATATTTTCGGCACTGAGGCCGGATTAAGATTATACAGCAACTCTTTTTATGGCCAGTTACCGAGTGGAAATGCAATAGTAACAGAGGACTATCTATCTGATGTTAATGCCAGGAGCAGCAGGCACATATATCTTACCGAAGGGGCTTTTAATCCTGCAACATCCACCGCCGGATGGGGATGGGGTACTTTACGCAACATTAATTATTTTCTGGAGAATAATATTGATCCTGAAGTTCCTGAAAGAGTAAGACAGAACTTTAATGGTATTGCAAGATTTTGGAGAGCATGGTTTTATTTTGAAAAGGTAAAGCAATTTGGTGATGTACCCTGGATTGACCGTCCCCTTGATGTTGGCGATACAGATGAATTATTTGGTCCACGTGATCCAAGAGCTGCTGTGATGGATAATGTACTGGCAGATCTTAATTATGCCATTGAAAATATAACAGATCCTGATAATTCCAGGACCAAAGTTACCAGGGATGTGGCATTGGCTTTCAAATCAAGGGTTTGTTTGTTTGAAGGAACATGGAGAAAGTATCACACTGATCTTGGGTTGGCAAACACGGCAGATGCCTGGCTTACTGAGGCAGCCAATGCTGCTCAAACTTTGATGGATGAAAATAATTTCAGTATTTATACAGGTGCCGGAACGGATATGTCTTACAGAGCTTTGTTTACTTCTGTGTCGCCTGTGGCATCTGAGATAATATTCGGAAGGGCATGGGATGCTGCTTTTGGACAAAACCATGGTGCCAACTGGCATTACAACAGTTCTACTTATGGTGTGCAGTTAAGTCCCGTTCGCCAGTTTATAAACACATATCTTATGCTTGAGGGAACTCCATTTACAGACTTGGAAGGGAATGAAACCATGGTTTTCTCTGAAGAGGTAAAAGATCGGGACAAAAGGCTTCAGCAGAGCATAAGACTGGGTGATTACAAGCGAAGGTCAGGAGGTAGGGAAATTCCCGGTCCACCGGACTTTGGATATACCCTTACCGGATATCACCCGATTAAATGGAGTCTGGATGATGAGTATTATGATGGAGACACCAGGAACGATAACTTTATTTCTTTAATCAGGTATGCAGAAGTGTTGCTCAATTATGCTGAAGCGAAGGCGGAACTAGGGAATATAACCGATTCCGACTGGGCTATGACAATTGGCTTATTGCGTGCCAGAGCAGGAATAACTGGTGGGTTGGATGCGGTACCTGCAGAAGTTGATACTTATTTCCAATCAACCTTCTTCCCGGGCATTTCTGATCCTGCAATACTTGAGGTTCGCAGA
This sequence comes from Gammaproteobacteria bacterium, assembly GCA_003567855.1. Taxonomy (GTDB): domain Bacteria; phylum Pseudomonadota; class Gammaproteobacteria; order Steroidobacterales; family PWYM01; genus PWYM01. The sequence continues at coordinate 4,883 of PWYM01000104.1, forward strand.
GAAAGGGCAATAGAATTATATCTTGAAGTTTCCAGACATACCGATCTTCGCAGGTGGAAGGCCGGCGAGCTGATGGAGATGCAGTATCGGGGAATTTGGGTTCCGGAGGTAAATCAACCGATGGATCTTAATGAAGATGGCAATTACAATGTTTATTTCTTTTACGGTGATGCGCCTGCTTCTGAAGACAGGATCCCCGGCGTTTCATATATGAATGTTAACCCTGGGGGTACCCGCTGGCTATCTGAAGGAACGTATGGTTATGTATTATGGTTGGAAGATCAGCCCAGGACGTGGGAAGATAAATTATATCTCTGGCCGATTCCTGAACATCACAGGATATTAAATCCAAATCTCGGCCAGAATCCGGGTTGGTAAATAAAAAAGTCAGTCAGGGGATTAAAACCCTGACTGACTTTTTTTATATGGTGGTGGCGTGGCCAAAATCAATAAAAGAGAGTTGATCGCCATATGATGGTAAATGGGGCCATCAGTTTTTTGTGAACTTATTAGTAGGTTAAGCCTCGCACCTTTTTTCAAGTCATTTCTTATACTGGGATATTTTAAGCATATGTAAATATACTGTCAACTTAATTCCGTGACACTATGTGCGAAATATTCCTGGCAACCTAATTTCGCCCAAATAGTTATAAGCTATTCTTTCTTAACTAAAAAAATGAACAGATGAATAATAGGATTATATATTCTTTTTTGTTTTTTTTTATTGCTGTATCCTTTGGATGTAATTCTGCTAAAGAGGAGTTGCATGTTGTTACCTTTAATATTCGGTATGATAATCCAAGAGATGGAATAAACCGATGGGAGGCAAGAATTCCTATTGTTGAAGCTTATTTTACAAGTGAAGCACCTGACATCATTGGTATGCAGGAGGTCCTGCACAGTCAGTTGCTTGATTTTCAGGAAATGTTGCCTGGTTACTCATATGTTGGAACCGGCAGGGATGACGGTAAACAAGGTGGAGAATATTCACCAATATTTTTCAGAAATGATGTATTTAATCTGGTTGATCATTCGCAGTTTTGGCTCTCCGAAACCCCGGATGTTCCCGGCAGCAGGAGCTGGGATGCAGCAATCACCAGAATAGTCTCCTGGGCTAAACTTGAACATATAGCTACTGGAAAGGTTATTTACTGTTTTAACACCCACTTCGATCACCGGGGCGTTTTGGCCAGGCAGATGAGTACAGATTTGATGTCTGACAAGATGGCCGAGATTGCCGGTGATGCTCCACTGGTTGCTATGGGTGATTTCAATATCCGCAGGAATCATCCTACTATGGGAAGTGCCTTGTATTATAATCTTATTGGGAGATTCAGGGATAATAATTCTCTTCACAATGCGGAATATAATTCAGTGGCTCCTGTTACTTCAGCAGGTGCAACCGGTAACGGGTTCAATCCGAACTGGAGGGAAAGGCCTCCTCATGCAATTGATTATATCTTTGCTAATGATCACTTCAGGATAGAATCCTATCGTGTTGATCATGTAATGGAGGGAGACGTTTTTATTTCTGATCACTGGCCTGTGGTATCTATTCTTAGCTTTTCCAGGTAACTAATTTTGAAGTTTAATAACACCCTAAATTATGGAAATTTCCAATATTCACCAATCTGGAAAAATGACCAGAAAGAAATTTATTAAAACCTCATCACTTGCATTAGCAGGCATAACTATACTCCCGAGTCATGTAATCAGCGGGTTAGGATATAAAGCGCCAAGTGATAAACTTAATATTGCTGGTATTGGTGTAGGTGGGCGCGGACGGGGTGTTCTGGGTGGGATGCAGAGCGAAAATATAGTTGCATTATGTGATGTTGACTGGGGTTACGCAGAAAGAACTTTTAATACATATCCGGCAGCTAAAAGATACTGGGATTGGAGGAAGATGTTCGATGAGATGAATTCATCAATTGATGCAGTTATGATTGCCACCTCAGATCATACGCATGCTGTTATTGGAGCTCATGCTATAACTATGGGTAAACATGTATATATCGAAAAGCCTCTTACTCATACTGTTTACGAATCCCGGTTGCTTACTAAACTTGCAGATAAATACGGAGTTGCTACACAAATGGGCAACCAGGGTGCTTCGGGTGAAGGTGTCAACCTGATTTGTGAATGGATTTGGAATGGAGAGATTGGAGAGGTTTCAAAAGTAGAAGCATTTACCAATCGTCCACTTTGGCCTCAGGGAATTAATCTACCTACTGAAGTGATGCCTGTTCCATCTGCTCTGAACTGGGACTTGTTTTTAGGGCCTGCTAATGCCCGGCCTTATCATGCACTTTATACTCCATGGAATTTTCGCGGATGGTGGGATTTTGGGACTGGTGCACTGGGTGATATGGCTTGTCATATCTTACATCCGGTCTTTAAAGGATTGCAACTTCAGTATCCTACCAAAGTCAGGGGAAGTTCAAGTTTGTTATTTTATGATAGTTGTCCGGCAAATGAAATTGTACATTTAACTTACCCGGAACGTGTTGCTTTGCCCAGGGTTAAACTGCCCGAAGTTCAGGTCACATGGTATGATGGCGGGTTAAAGCCCAAAGAGCCCATTGGCTGGCCAGAAGGGCACGATATGAATGATGGGGGAGGCGGTGTTATTTTCCACGGCTCCAAAGATACCCTAATATGTGGATGTTATGGGCGAAATCCCTGGTTATTGTCCGGACGGATTCCAGATGTTCCCAAATCATTAAGAAGGATTGATCATCATGGCATGGATTGGGTCAGAGCATGCAAGGAGAGTCTTGAAACAAGGGTTGAGACGGCTTCTGGTTTTAAAGAAGCAGGTCCTTTTAACGAGATGGTTGTTATGGGAGTGCTGGCAGTCCGTTTGCAGGGACTTCACAAAGTTCTTGAGTGGGATGGGGATAATATGCAGTTTACCAATATCGATGATAATGAAACAGTACGCATGGTGGTTGAGGACAATCTTGTGTTTCAGGAAGGTGACAGGCCCCGATCACGGAAAGCATGGACAGAAAATATTAATGCAAAGCAATTTACTGAAAATTTGATCAAGCATGAATACCGTGAAGGGTGGTCATTACCGGAAATGCCATTGTGATAATAAACTGGCCGAATAATAATTATATTTTTAAAGACTAGC
>PWYM01000008.1 GCA_003567855.1 Gammaproteobacteria bacterium
GACACCGCCCGAGCCAAAGCCAAGACCCGCTATAAAGAGGAAAAAACCGATTACAATAAGAGCCACTATGGCTGACTTGCCCATTTGTTTTAAATACCTCCTTTGAAAAATTATATTAATTCACGATGAAAAGCTCTTTCTTTGTATCGAAAAGGTTGACAAAAGAGAACTTTACGACAATTTTAAAACGCTAGTTGCTCCTCATCTTAACAATCATTTTACCATATGCACCAGAAGATGTTCAAATTTTTAGTCGTAATTTTGCAATAAGCTCAGGCAAAAACTTGACAGATTACCAATATATGGTATACTAACCTTAGCACAAAGGTTAAGTGTTCTTTCCAAAAAGAACCACGAGACGCGGAGCGTACTAGAAAAGCATTTTTTACAGAAACCCCTTTTTAATATAGAAATATATACACCTCTCTGCCGCTTTCTCTCGGACCCTGCTGGGACTCTTACTACAAACCCCAGGAATTGGCACCATCCGAGAGTTGGGCAAAGAACTTCGCTTCTCCCCCACACAACACAAAGGCCTTCTTTAGAGGGCCTTTTATAATTTTGGACGGTAGTTATTGTTTTAAACACACACTTTTGTCGGTTTATTAATTGATAATTTTAGCATTTCATTGGGTGTTTTACCACTTAAGGCACAGTGTTCCAAATTATTATATTGTTCATTCCACATTTTAACCTTACCTTCTAGTTCCTTGAAACTTTTAAATTTATTTCTTTTATAAAACATCTCTTGGTCTGTGCGGTGGGATCTTTCCACTTTACCGTTTTGGTTGGGTTTGCCAGGGTCTATCAGATAGTGGAGTATATTATTTTTTTGGCATAAAATATCAAATTCGTGCAACTTGAGATTTAAAGGATCGGAAGACTTGAGATAGCCGGTGTATCTGTTGGTAAAATTACTTCCATTATCTGTTTTAATTGCTTTTATCCTGAATGGTGCTACTTTTATTAATTCTTTCAAAAATCTGATAGAGCTACGATTAGAATAATCCTCATACATCTTTAAATATCTCCACCTGGTAGCCGTATCAATAGCCGTAAACTGATAATATTGCCTGCCTTTTATAAGGCCAGGCACATATTTAATATCTATTTCTACCAATTCACCGGGACTTAAAGGAATTTTAACATATTTGTATTTCAACTTTCTGACTCTGTATTTCTTGACCAATCCTTCTTTCTTGATTATCTTCTGAATAGTATTTTCGTGCAGGACAATTCCTTCTTTTTTTAACTTCCAGTGTAGCTTTTTGGAGCACACCTTGCTTTGCTTTCTTAATTCAATTACTCTCTCTTTAATTCTTATTGGTGTTTCCCTAGGATTTCTTTTGGGTCTGGTGGATTTAGGAATAAGACCAGTCTCTCCATATTTCCGGTAAGCCGCTACCCACCTCTCTAGGCTTCTTTTACTATGAGGGCATACTTTAGCTACATCTTTCAACTTAATTTCTTTATTGGAGATAGGCAGAACCCATCTTAATCTTTCTTCTTTTATTGTTTTAGGCATATTTACACACATATACCGAAACTATACCAGCCTCGGCAAAAACCGCCATATGTGTGTGTAGATTACCTTATCCACTTGACTCATAACGATTAACATGTAATAAAAAATATAAGAGATAAGAAAACCAGCAACAAAGTATGTCTCACGATAGCTATAATAAAAATAGAATAAGAACTATACTGATTTCCGCTCTTGTCGGTCTTATTGTGAGCGGTTTCTTTGTTATTGGCACCTCAACCCAAAAGACAATCATCGACCCTTCATTGCCTGGAAAAACAATCATTGACCCCACTCTTCCAGGAAAAACAATAATAACAGCAGAGCCGATAGTTGACCCGCCGCCTGAACCGGAAGAATTCTGTACCACAGAAGATGACAAAAATTCTACTACCACCATCAACGGAGATGTTGTCTATTGCGACAATAACCTGCTGACTTGGACGCCCACCCTTGACCTGCCTGCTGACACGGAAGCTGCCGAAAGATATGAATGGGGGTGTAGGGGGACAGCCGTTGGAGCTGATTCCAACACAAACGGCAGATACAACACTGACCAGATTCTCCATGACGGAACAACTTGTGCAAGCAGGCCGATTGCAGCCAGTATGTGCGACAACCTTAGCCATGCTGACAAAAATGACTGGTATTTGCCGGCCAAAGACACATTGTATAGTTTTTGGACAGGTCCGTGCGGTGAAAGCTCTTGTGATAGCAGTAATGTTACCTGGGACGATAACGCTGAGGACGGCTTCTACTGGTCCTCTACCGAGGACAGCAGCCTCAAAGCTTTCTACGTGTATTTCTACAATGGCAGTGTGGGCAGCGACTTTAAGGACTTCTACATCTGGGTGCGTTGTGTCCGCGGGCAATAGATACAATAAAAGTTCAAAGCTCAAAACTACAATTTATAACCAAAAGCTAAATTAGCTATAAGCTTTTTCATCAATTTGCAAAGACCAGCCATTCTCTTGCCTACCTGTCCAGGAAAACATTCTTTTTTACTCTCTCTGAACAAAATCTCGGACTACTTTTTCATTTTTCATAGCCACTCATCTCCTCAACTTCTTTCTGAAAATTTGAAGATTTTAATATATTTTCTATTTGATTTTTACAAGATAGAACTAATTCTTTTTTGTTATCCATGTTTTTATTTACTTTTCCCAGAGAAAAAAGATTTACAATATTGCATCACCATTGGGAGATCTTCTACTTCTCTCGTTTCTGCAGGCTCTCCAGGAGGCAGATTATTCTCAACGTTTGGGGTAAGGCTATAGTTCTCTAAAAATAATCCAGTATTTTCTCTGGGGATATTATAAGCACTTGGTACTGCTTCTCTTTTTTTTAGTTTTTTAAAATTTTCTTTGCTAATCGAATAAATTGGTATATCTACTTCAAATTTCTCATAAATAAATTTTCCCGTAGCTTTTAGCTGAATTCTTCCATTGTAGTTTCTCCAATTCCAGCCATCATTAAAAAGAAAATAACGGTATATTTCTTTATGACCTATAGTTTTAATTTTTTCTTGTAAAAATAATAATAATGGCTGGCTTTTTTTAGACTTATAATCAAGCTTACTCGACAATGACAAGAGTAAAACTGGACGGAATGTTTTTTTCAAATCAATATCTCTCAATTTGTTAAGAAAAATCTCTGGTCTTTTATAACAACCCACTCCTTTATAAATTACTTTTACGTCTCCTGTGAGCCATTCTTTATTTATACAAAAAAGACTTGCTGTTTTTTTTAGCAAGCCTTCATCTAATTTCGCCAATATATTTTCTCTATTTGCTAAATCATCTAAAGAAATTTCCGGGAATATTTCCGGAATTTGATTTTTAGATATTCCGTGATATTTAAAAATTTCTACAAATCTATCTGCTACCAATAAGCTATCTTTATCCTTCTTATTTCTAAAAAATTCATTTAAGTCTATATTTATTAAATTTTTGATAAAGCTAAGATTAATCATTTCTATTTTGAACTATATAAAACTGCATTATTTTCCAAATGTTCTAAAAATTCCTCAATGGTTTTTGGAGAGATAAAAAGGTTTTCGGTTTTCTTCACATAATCAATCTGCTTTGCCGAATCGCTAAATATACTAGGGGCAACAAAATAACACATTGAGCTCTCTGCTTTCTTACTGAATTCAGCTAAGTGCCTGCTAATGGGCCATACTTCCATAACTGTCTGCGTCCGACCCTCCGACATTGTTACCTCAATCAAAATTCCGTTTACATTCTCAAAACACTCGATATCTCCAGTATTTCCGACACCTCCAGCAGTTGCCGTTGGAACGCCTTCGTCATCAATCGGATAGTTAGGAATAACTTTTACATTTGGGAACTTTGATTTAACTGCTAAAGCAGTTAAAAATTCAAGTCTTATCGGGCTAGAAAGATATTTCAACAGTACATCCTTTGTCAGTTGGCTCTTAGCCAAATTTAACAACTCTGCTTTAATAGTTTCCCAAGCATAAATACCAATCCATTTTGCCAAAAATTTATCCTGCTCAGTTACTGATACCGGCTTTGTTACAAATGAAATGAGTTTATCGTCAACTGCTGAGATATATTCAAAATAATCTTCCTCTGTTTCATATTTTTTGTAGTCAGAGTAATTAGCAAGCACATAATCAACCTTACTTTGTTCTTTCTTGTTTATATCGATAAATCTTCCAGCGCCGCGTAACGATATTAATCCTGTCAGTCGCATTTTTCTAATAAATTCGTCAGGATAATCAACCATAATTGACTTATTGTCGCGGACAATATCTTGTCCTTCCATAATTTCGTTTCTACAAATATCAGTAATAACTTCCCAGCTTGGTGAAAATCCAAAATCTTCTCGAAGTTTCTTTATTCTCCGATATAGTTTTTCTACATCATCGTCTTTCCAATAAATAACAAGTGGTAACTCTAGTTTTGAAATGCCCGCACCATTAAATTCTTTGTCAGTATTTAATTTCGAAATTACTTTGAGAAGTAAAATCAAAGGAACATTTTCATTTCGCACTCTGCGAAATGGGCTGTTGCTTTGGTATTTCACGAACGCATTTAGAAACGCTTGTTGCTCAAATTCGGGATGTTCACTATCAACAAGTTTCAATCCTATTGCTGAAAACCGTAATTTTTCTCCTGTTCTATAAAATACAAATCCAAGCTCTTTGGCAATCTTGAACCATGTATCAAAACGAGAAGACCATCCTTTACTGAAACCAGCCTCCTTATGATTCTGTGGATTGTCTTTGAGGGCTTTTGTTACTTCTTGATCGGTAAGCAGTTTTTTTGCTTTGATTTTTCTTTTGACCCCCTCAGACAATCTTGTTGGCTTATAAAGACCGACTCTGATAATCTCACCAGCTATTTTCTCGGCCAGCTTGTCAGTAAGAATCTGCCCATCATAGTCTTTCAAGACAGCAAGAAACCACTTTAGCCGCTCAGGATTTCTGAGCGTTGTGGTGAATAGTAATGGTTTGTAGGTGGATTCTCTTGGCATAGTTTTAATAATTCGTAATCAAAACTTCCTTAATTTTCTTTTTGGTGTTGTTGTGATAACTAATGTAATTACTCTGAATATCGTGAACATTATATTTTTTCATCCATTCAATCAATAAATCATTCTTGCTTCCGTTGTAATGCGTCACATTTGACAGGGCAAATTTTACTCCCAGCTTATTCAATTCACTCAATAGTTCTAGCAAAGTGGTTTCCAATTCTTTATTCCAAAGCTTATTGTATTCACTAGAAGTAATTAGATATGGAGGGTCAAAATAAACAAAATCATCTTCTTTATAGTTCTTATTTTCAAGGAATTTTCTAAAATCTTGGGTAGCAAATCGAATCTTTCTATTTGAGACAAAATCAAAATAGTTATTTAGAGCACGCTCAACATTCTTGTTAAAATCAACATTTCCAACAGGCAGATTAAAATCACCTCCACCATTAAATCTCAACATTCTATTGAAGCCATAAATCAATAGAATATACAAAATTAGAGGGTCATTCTTCTTGTTTTTATTGACATGGGTTCTTAATTTTTCATAACCGCCCTTATTAAATCTCGCGTAGTAGGTTTTCTTAAACTTCTTCTTTAGGGAGCCCGGCACAACATCTTTTTTATAAGAATGTGAAAGCTTATATTTATGAATGATTTTTTCAACTCCCTTAAAAAAATTATACGAATTTTTTGCATTTGAAATGAGAAAATTATGTATATTTACAAGATGTTTATCAATATCGTTCAAAAAATACTTCTTCGCTTCCACATTCAAAAATACCGTACCGCCGCCAACAAACGGCTCATAAAAATTATTTATTTTATCTGGGAATAAATCCACCAACTGTTTCATCAGCTTATATTTGTCTCCAACGTAAAATAGTGGCGATCTGTTAATTTTTTTATTCATGGTTGGTATTGGTTACAAACAAATATTCTTTATGGTTATTAAAATCAGTGTTTCCTGCGTTGAAATGGCGATAATCTTTTTCAAAGATTTTAGTTTTTCCTCTTTTGTTGAGAATGTCTTTAATTTGTTCGAGGGTAATTTTATTTTGCGATGAATTACTCTTTGAATCGTAGGTATTGTTGTATGAAACAACAAGATATCTTGCCTTAATGTCATTCACTAGTTCAGCGAATCGATCCTTCGCGCTGACACGGCAATAATCACTCATGTTTTCTGGTTCAGGCTTTAGTGCAACTCCGTGCAACTTTGGTTTATCCCATTTCGTAAGTGTTTCTAAAACATGATAAAACCTGCTGTACTGTCTAGAATTATACGGAGGGTCAATGTAAGCAACATCCGTCTGAATCTTTCTCGCTAAATGGTTAGCGTCTTCTCTAAATATCGAAACTTCTTTAACCTCAATAGGATCTATGGGTCGCATAAAAAAATTATCGTTTACAGCTTCTTTTTTGAAGTATGCGTCATAATGCCCTACAGTATTCGCTATCTTATCAACAGAATAAAGAAGAGATGAAATAAGCATATTGTATTCTCGATCTGTGAGTTTTTCTCTGTTCTCTTCAATATTTTCTCGAACAAACCCAATGATTTTTGCAGAATTCGTTGAAAAATATTTTCCACCGAAATTCATTGAAAAATAATTGTCGTTCAAATCTTCTCCATTAGTATTATTGTAGCTCTTTATAGCACTGCTAATTTTTTCTGGGCTCCAATTTCCTTTGTCGAAAAAAGCTTTATAAATTGCGTAATTTGAGTGTAAAAAATCGTTCAGGATGACTTCGTCAAAATGTTTACTTGCGACAGCACCAACAACGCCTGTCCCAGCAAAAATATCAGTAAAAGATTTTCCTTTACATTCTTTATCCAAAATTGAAAAAATCCAATCAATTAATTTGTATTTGTTGCCGATATACCTTCGATTATGAAGTTGAAAATGGTTTTTCTTTATTTGAGGAATATGTATGTATGTTTCTTGTATTTTCTCAGCTGATATTCCATATGTTGGTTTTTCAATTCCTAACAAATCAAAAAGCGTTCTCTGAACTCCATCTGCAACATAATCAAAACCCCTGTTTTGATTTTGTAATTTCTCATAGAAGCTAAACTCTCCCTTTTGTGAGATAATGACAAAATCAACCACTGGAATACCCATTATTTCTCCGGCTTGCGCAATCTTCTCGACAATTTGGACATCCTTATCACTGGGAGTAAAATCACCAGAAGGATGATTATGAACAAGTATAATACTGGCAGCATTTAATTCGGTTGCAGGATAAAAAATCTCTCGTGGATGTAAGAGGGCTTTATTAAGAAGCCCAACACTAACAATTTCTTTTTTTAGCAAAATATTCCGAGCATTAAGGTATAAACACACCAGATGTTCTTTTTTCTTGTCTCTTAAGTCATAAGTAAGCGAAATTACATCTTGAGAGCTAGAGATTTTTACTTCACCAATCTGGTCATCGGTATAAAATCTTTTAACAAGTGAAATTGCTGACGCAATTTGAAGTGCTTTTGCGGGACCTATGCCAGGAACCTTTTTCAAATCGCCAACTGTAATATTGAGAAAATTTTTCCCAAATTTTCTAATTATTTGCTGTGATAACTCTTGAACATTGGTGCCCTTTATTCCGCTACCAAGTAAAATCGCCAAAAGATCACTTTTTGAAAGTGCCTCCGGTCCCTTTTTCAAAAACCGCTCCCGTGGCCTATCAATTTTTGGAATGTCTTTTAGTTTTCCCATTATTAATAAAATGACTTTATTATAAAAAACCAATATCTTTCTTTACCATATCTCTTTTTTCTCTAAAAATCAAAGAGTTTGCATTCATTTTTAAAAGGTTTACGCCTTTGAATTACTAACAACATAGGACCTGGACTCTCTGGGATGGTTGTGTCATTCCTTTGTATTGAAAGGTCGATAATTATCAACTAATCAATACAAATATGGAACAAATAA
>PWYM01000079.1 GCA_003567855.1 Gammaproteobacteria bacterium
CGGCTGCCTCCCGCCACTCAGTGACGGGAGGCTCGTTCCGGGCAACCTCGGCCTGGACGATGCGGCGCGCGCGGCGCGCATCGACACCTTTCACCGACCGTACCACGATGCGATCGGCGCCGAGCTCGAGCGTCGCGGCCACGACGGCCGGGTACCGGCGGTCATCAGCGTTCACAGTTTCACCCCGCGCATGCACGGGCTGCTGCGCGAGTGGCACGTGGGGGTACTCTGGGACTCCGACCCACGGCTGCCGATACCGTTGATGGAGGCGCTGCGTGCCGAGCGGGGCCTGCGGGTCGGCGACAACCTGCCGTATTCGGGGCGGCATCCCGACGACTACACGGTCGATCTGCATGGCGAGGCGGCCGGGCGTCCCTACGTGTCGATCGAACTGAGACAGGACCTGGTCGCTGATGAGACCGGGCAGGCGGAGTGGGCGGCGCGGCTCGTGCATGCGCTCGCGCCGGTGCTGGCCGATCCGGCGCTTTACACGCGATGGCCCGGAGCGAAGGCGGGGAGGACGGCGTGAGCATTATCGAACCGAGCTTCACGGTCGGCATCGAGGAGGAGTACCTGCTCGTCGACCGCGAGACGCGCGACCTTGCCGGTGATCCCTGCGGCGAGATTATCGAGGCGTGCGCCGAGCGCTGCGACGGGCAGGTTGGGCCGGAGTTGCTGAAACCGCAGATCGAGGTCGGCACGCGGGTGTGCCACAGCATCGCCGAGGTGCGTGAAAACCTCGAGCAGCTCAGGCGCACGGTCGTCGACTGTGCCGGTGAGCACGGGCTTGCGCCCATCGCGGCGTCGACGCATCCATTCGCCACGTGGAGCACGCAGAAGCACACCGAGCGCGAGCGCTATCACAGTCTCACGCAGGAGATGCAGGCCGCGGCACGGCGGATGCTGATCTGCGGGATGCACCTGCACGTGGGCATCGAGGATGAAGAGCTGCGCATCGACCTGATGAACCAGCTCAGCTATTTCCTGCCGCACCTGCTTGCGATGTCGTGTTCGTCGCCGTTCTGGCAGGGGCGTGATACGGGGCTCAAGTCGTATCGGCTGACGGTGTTCGACGCGCTGCCGCGCACCGGTGTGCCGGAGCAGTTTTCGAGTTATGCCGAGTATCGGCGTCACGTGAAGGTGCTCGTCGATGCGGGGGTCATCGACGACGGCACACGAATCTGGTGGGACCTGCGGCCGAGCGAGCGCTACCCGACGCTCGAGACGCGTGTCATGGACGTGTGCACGAGCATCGACGATGCGGTCGCGCTGTCGGCGCTGATCGTGTGCATCCTGCGCATGCTGTGGCGGCTGCGCCGGCGCAACCAGCGGTGGCGGATCTATTCGCCGATGCTGATCCGCGAGAATCGCTGGCGCGCGATGCGCTACGGCACCGACGAGGGGATGATCGACATGGCGCTCGGCGTGGTGGTGCCGTTCCCGGACCTCGTCGAGGAGCTCACCGCGCTCGTCACCGACGACGCCGCGGCGCTCGGCTGCGAGGCGCAGATCGCGCACCTGCCGACGATCCTCGAGCGCGGCACCAGCGCCCACCGCCAGCGTGCCGTCTACGACGCAGCAGTCGCCGACGGCGCCGACCAGGCCGAAGCCGGCCGCCAGGTCGTCGATTTCCTCATCCGCGAAACTTCGGGTCGGACCCAGGCAACTGACTGATTAAGAAGGAATTCAGGGTCTGGTCAGGGGCGTCGCCGGTCCGACCCCCGTGTTCCCGCCCGTGTTCCCGCCGGTCCGACCCCAGAGTTCACCTGAAATTATAATAAATAGTTATAAATCAGCGAGTTACCATGGTCCGACCCTAGTCGAGGACTAGTCGAGGAGGCATTTTTCCTGGACGTCGATGGAGCGTTCGGACAGGCGGTCGCGGTCTTCGTCGGAGACGGGGCCGCGGACGGCGAGGAGGCAGAGCTCCTCGTCGAGGGTGGCCATTGCGTCGCGGCAGGCGTCGCGTTCGAGCAGCGCCTGGGGATCGCGGTCGGTGAGTTCGGCGAGCATCGCGGCGAGTTCGCGGGTGCCCTCGAGGGTGTCGGCGCCGTATTCGAGGTAGCGATTCGCCTCGAGCGCCTGTTCCTCGTCGAGTCCCGCGATCTCTTCGAGCACCTGCAGGCGCACTTCGACCGGCTTGGTGCGCCAGTCGCCGAGTTCGCCGCACGCGGTCGCTGCCGGATCACGGTCGGTCTCCGGCGCGCAGCCGGTGAGCAGCAGGGCGGTCAGCAGCAGTGGAGCCAGTCGGTGGCAGGCGGCGAGGGCGGGAACAGGCGTCATCGGGGCATCCTCGGGTCGAAGGCGGGCACCGTTCGCGCAGCGCGCGTGCGGTGGAACAGGCGGCCCACGTTTATACTCGTATCGCAATGAATACGCGAACCGAAACGCGAGTGCCGTGGCGGCTGTCCGTGGCCCCCATGATGGACTGGACCGACCGCCACTGCCGCTACTTCCACCGCCTGCTCGCACCCGATGCCCGACTGTACACCGAGATGGTCGTCGTCGACGCGGTGCTGCGCGGCGATCGCCAGCGCCTGCTCGCGTACGACCCGGCCGAGCATCCGGTCGCGCTGCAGCTCGGCGGCGCCGACCCCGCGCGGCTCGCGACTGCCGCGCGCATTGCCGCCGACGAAGGCTATGACGAGATCAACCTGAACGTCGGCTGTCCCAGCGACCGCGTGCAGTCCGGCCGCTTCGGCGCCTGCCTGATGGCCGAACCGGCGTTGGTGGCCGACTGCGTCGCGGCGATGCGCGCCGCGGCGGTGCACGTGCCCGTGACCGTCAAGACCCGCCTCGGCATCGACGACCAGGACAACTACGAGGTGCTCGCCGGGCTCGTCGGGCAAGTGCGCGATGCCGGCTGCCAGATCTTCGTCGTGCATGCACGCAAGGCATGGCTCAGCGGTCTTTCGCCGAAGCAGAACCGCGAGGTACCACCACTGGACTACCCGCGCGTGCACCGGCTCAAGCGCGACTTCCCGGAGCTCACAGTCATTCTCAACGGCGGCATCCGCGACATCGAAACCGCGCAGGCCGAACTCGCCCATGTCGACGGCGTGATGCTCGGACGCCAGGCCTACGAGGCTCCGTACTCGCTGATCGATTTCCAGCACGCGCTGATCGGCGGTGACTGCCGGCACCCGCCGACCCGCGACGACATCGTCCTCGCGATGGCCGACTACGCCGAGCGTGTCTGCAGCGAGCCCGCCGGCCCCCGCCTTTGGGCGATCGCCCGCCACATGCTCGGCCTGTATGCAGGCCAGCCCGGCGCGCGACAGTGGCGCCGCTACCTCAGCGAAGCCTGCCGCGACCGCGATGCCGGGCCCGAGGTGCTGCGCCGCTCGATCGCGCTCGTCGCCCGCGCCGCCTGAAGCGCGGCCCGAGACGCCACTGCCGCCGCGTCAGCCGTCTCCGTCCTCGCCGCCATCGTCGGCCTCGGTCACGACCGGCGCCAGCGCCTCGTCCATGTTCGCGAGCACCCACACCGTTGCGACCCACGCCGCGACGACCTGGTTGAGCTGCGACCGGTCGACCTTGTCGAGCGTATCGCTCGGGCTGTGGTGGTAGTCGAAGTAGCGCGTCGCGTCCTGCTGCAGGCTGATGATCGGTACCCCGCGCTCGCGCATTGGCCCGAGGTCCGGGCCACCGAAAGCATCGTTGTCGCCGCGCTCGACCTGCAGCGGTTCGAGCACATCCATGATCGCATCGACGAGCGGCAGCTGGTCTTCGATCACGCGCGTGTCGAAGCGCCAGACGCGGTCGGCACCGAGGTCGGCCTCCATCGCCGCGACATGCCGTTCGAGCGCGCCCTGATGCCGGCGCGCGTAGTCACGCGCGCCGTCGAGCCCGAACTCCTCGTTGCCGAACAGCACCACGCGCAGCGTGCGCCGCGGCGGGCCGGCGGCGGCGAGCAGCCGCGCGGTTTCGAGCACGATGCCGACGCCCGACGCGTCGTCGAGCGCGCCCGGCGACAGGTCCCACGAGTCGAGGTGCGCGCCGAGCACGATGATCTCGTCGGCGAGGTCGGTGCCGGGGATTTCGCCGATCACGTTCGCGGTGCGCGTCGTGCCCAGCCGCCGCGCGCTCGAATACAGGTGCAGGCTCACCGGCTGCCCGGCGTCGAGGTGGTGCTCGAGCAGGTCGGCGTCGGGGTTCGACAGCGCAAACGCCGGGATGCGCCGGCCGCGTTCACGGTAGCGCGTGGTGCCCGTGTGGGCGAGCCGGTGATCCGCCGTCGACACCGAACGGACCACGACGCCGACGGCGCCCATCGCCGCCGCCTCGGCCGGCCCGTTGACGCGATTGCCGACCGCCTCGATGTAGCCTTCGACATCGCGCGTGCGGCGCATGCGCTGGCTGAAGAAGACGATGTTGCCGGTCACGTCGGCCGGCGACAGCTCGCGCAGTGCGGCGACGTCGCGCACGCGGATCACCGGCGCCTCGAGCCCCTGGCGCGGTGTACCCACCGACCCGCCCAGCGTTTCGGCGACGATCTCGAGGTTCAGCGGCGAGATCATCCGCACGCGCGTCTCGCCGCGCTCCCACCACGGCACGGTGATGTCCTCGGCACGCACCTCTTCGAAGTCGAGGTCGTGGAGCGTCGTCAGCGCCCATGCGATTGCGGCCCGGTCGCCCTCGGAGCCGGCCAATCGCGGACCGACGTCCTGGGTGAGGCTGCGGATCCACTCGTAGGCGCGATTGTCGGCGCGCGCCTCGTCGCGCAGCGCCGCGGCGCGCTCGAGCAGCTCGGCCGGCAACGCCGATTCCGCCTGTGCCGCGCCGGCGGCGAGCAGGGCCCAGAGCCCGGCAGCCGCGGCGACCACCCCGTGATTCGACTTCTTCATCAGCAGCCCCCGCGCCAAGCGATGCGCGCGAAATTGTAGCAGTACGCGACGAACGCACCCCTAGTTGCGTATTTCGCTTACAATTCACGCGTTTCTTCATGCCGCGCGGTGCCACTGCCCGCGACCGCCCGATCCCGGGCAGGATCATCCTGAGGAGTCCGCCAGCCGTGTCCCGACAGACCCGCATCAAGCGCCCCAAGGGGCGCACCGGCCCGACGCTCGCCGAGCAGGCCGACCGCCACGAACTCTACGAACTGTCCGTCCAGGACGTCGAGCACGAGGCCGAATTCGTCGCCGACACCTTCCGTGCACTGCGCGGGCGCGAGCCCCGGGGCCTGCGCGAGGACTTCTCCGGCACTGCGAGCGCCGCCTGCGAGTGGGTGCGCCACGGCGACGAGCGCTTCGCGATCGCCGTCGATCTCGACGCCGAGACGCTGGACTGGGGCCGCGAGCACCGCGTCGGGCGCCTGCAGCCGGCCGAGCAGCAGCGCGTGAAGCTGCTCTGCGACAACGTGCTGACGGTCGACACCCCGCCGGTCGACGTCGTCACCGCGTTCAACTTCAGCTACTGGATCCTCAGCGACCGCGAGACACTGCGCGGCTACTTCGAGCGCGTGCGCGAGTCACTCGTCGACGACGGTCTGCTGTTCCTCGACATGTTCGGCGGCTCGGAGTCCTACGTCACCGGCAAGGAGAAGACCAAGCACAAGGGCTTCAGCTACGTCTGGGAGCAGGAAGAATTCGACCCGATGACGGCGATGTACACCTGTCACATCCACTTCCACTTCCCGGACGGCTCCAAGCTCAAGCGCGCCTTCAGTTACACGTGGCGGCTGTGGACGCTGGTCGAGATCCGCGAGCTGCTCGCCGAGGCCGGGTTCAGCAAGGTGCGCGTGTACTGGGAAACCGAAGACGAGGACGGCGAGGGCTCCGGCGAATACCAGGAGTCGGAGGTCGGCCTCAACGACCCGGCCTGGATCATCTACATCGTGGCCGAGAAATAGTCGCCGCCGCGCGCGGCACAGCGGTCAACTGACGGGGCACCATGAGCAAGGACGAGGAAGTCGTCATCCTGTTCGCCGACGTGGTCGGCAGCACGCAGCTCTACGAGCAGCTCGGTGATCAGCGTGCGCGCGATATGGTCGGGTCCTGCGTCGACGTGATGCGCGAAGCGACCGAGGCGCATGATGGCACCGTCATCAAGACCATCGGCGACGAGGTCATGGCGACCTTCCAGAACGTCGATGACGCGATGGCGGCGGCGCGCCAGATGCAGCAGCGCATCAGCAACGACCCTGAACTGACCTTCACTGGCGGCCACGTCGCGATCCGCATCGGCTGCCACTTCGGGCCCGTCGTGCGCGAAAGCCGCGACATTTTCGGCGCCGCGGTGCATGTCGCCAACCGCATGACCAGCCAGGCGAAGGCCGGCCAGATCCTGACCACGCGCGACTGCGTCGACCGCCTCGGCGGCGACTGGAAGGCCTGCATTCGCCAGATCGACGTCGCGCGCGTACGCGGCCAGTCGGGCGAGATCGCGGTGTTCGAGGTGCTGTGGCAGCCCGAGGAGGCGACCAGCATGCTGCCGATCGTCGGCTGGGAGCATGGTGAGACGCGTCCGTCGAAGCTGGTCGTGCGTTTCCAGGGCGCCGAGTACACGCTCGGTGACGGCGCCCGTGCGTCGGTGACGCTCGGGCGCGCCGAGGACAATGACATGGTGATCAAGGGCAACCTGATCTCGCGACTGCACGCGCGTATCGAACACCAGCGCAGCCGCTTCATGCTTGTCGACGAGAGCACCAACGGCACCTTTCTGCAGACCGGTGATGGCGAAGAGGTGTTCGTGCGCCGTGATTCCACGACGCTCACCGGCGAGGGCGTGATCGGCCTCGGCCGCGTGATCAAGGCCGACTCGCCGCAGGCGGTACGCTACCGGCTAGTGCCGGTCGAGTAGCGCTTCAGCCGCGTCAGCCCAGTGCGCCGAGCACTTTCCTGTGCGTGTCCTGCAGCGCGTCGGGCACGGTATCTCCGAACTGCTCCAGGTATTGGCCGATCGCGTCGAGCTCCTGCTGCCACGGGCCGGGCTCGACGTCGAGCAGCGCATGCAGCGTGTCGTCCGAGAGCTCGAGCCCTCGGGTGTCGATATCGGCCGGATGGGGCAGTCGGCCGATCGGCGTCTCGCGCGCGTCGACGCGGCTTTCGCACCGATCGATGATCCAGCGCAGCACGCGCAGGTTTTCACCGAACCCAGGCCACATGAAGCGGCCCTCGCGGTCCTGGCGGAACCAGTTGACGTGGAAGATGCGCGGCAGCTCGTCCGAGCGTTCGGCGAACGACAGCCAGTGACGCCAGTAGTCGCCGAAGTTGTAACCGCAGAAAGGCTTCATCGCCATCGGATCGCGGCGTACGACGCCGACCTTGCCGGTGGCCGCAGCGGTGGTCTCCGACGCGACCCCCGCGCCGACGAGCACGCCGTGCTCCCACGAGTGCGCCTCGTAGACGAGCGGCGCGAGTTCGCGGCGGCGGCCGCCGAACAGGATCGCCGAAATCGGTACACCGCGCGGGTCTTCGGCCATTTCCGAGTAGCTCGGGTTCTGGCGCGCCGATACCGTGAAGCGCGAGTTGGGGTGTGCGGCCGGGCCGTTCTCGGCGCGGTACGGGCGACCCTGCCAGTCGATGGCCGGCTCGCCGTCCTTGAGCCCTTCCCACCACGGCTGGTTGTCGGCGGTCAGCGCGACGTTGGTGAAGATCGTGTCGCGCCCGATCATGTCGAAGGCGTTGCGGTTGGTCTTCGGGTTGGTGCCGGGCACCACGCCGAAGTAACCGGCCTCGGGGTTGATCGCGCGTAGCTGGCCCTGTTCGTCGAGGTGCAGCCACGCGATGTCGTCGCCGACGGTCCAGATCTTCCAGCCCTTGTGCGTCTCCGGCGGGATCAGCATCGCGAGGTTGGTCTTGCCGCAGGCCGACGGGAACGCGCACGC
>PWYM01000055.1 GCA_003567855.1 Gammaproteobacteria bacterium
GCAGCCGCTGCAGGTCGCTGTGCATCGGGCGCGGATCGTCGAACGCGGTCGTGTCACGGAAGTCCATTTCCGACAGCCGGTAGTCGACGCGGTTGCGATACTGCCACGGCACGTCGTTGTGACCGTCGAACAGCGGCACGCTCTCGAGCACGGCGATCGCGCGCTCACGCTCGTCGGCGGCAGCACTCGGCGGGGCAGCGAGCAACGCTGCGCACAGCAGCGCCAAGGCCGACCAGGCGAGGACCCGGACAGGCGTCTTATGCGGAGCCGCGGTGCGCGCGGCGAACGGGTTTGCTTTCATGCCCACTCCCTATGCTGACGGTTGCCAGGATCTGGCGCCGTTCGCGGCGCCGGCAGTCAGAGCTTACTTGTGCGGCGCGCGCGAATACAGCGATCAGCCGGGTGTGGCGCGCTGCCAGTCCCGCACCAGTTCGAGCTCGTAGCCGAATCGCCCGGCCGGATGCTGTGAATGCGACACTTCGAAAAGCACGCCGTCATCGTCATAGAAGCGCCGCGTGATTGCGAGCGCCGGCGACCCGCCGGGCACTTCCAGCGCGTGTGCCAGCCGTGACGGCAGCGCGGCCGCCTGCAGGTCGATCGTGACCCGAGCGACCCGACGGCCGCTCATCTCTTCGATCAGTTCGAAGATGCGGCGCGACCCGTCACCGAGTCGCTCGACGACCGGGGCCAGCTCCGGAAGCAGGTAGACATCGACCCAGCACAGCGGTGGGCCGGCGTCAGGCGACGCCCGCACGCCGCCGAGATGATGCCAGTCGCTGCCAAGTGGCAACCGCAGTGCACTCGCCAGCTGACGTCCTACCGTCACGGCGTCGGACGACTCGACGCGCAGCGGACTGTCGGGCGGGTACTGCAGCAGCCCGTCGGTGGCCTGCACCGAGTGCGTGTAGGCGGACCTGGGGGTGGTCGCGAGCAGCACCGTGCCAACCCGCGGCCGGCGGGAGATCAGCCCGAGCCCTTCGAGCTGCTGCAGCGCGGCGCGTACGGTGTGACGACCGACACCGAAGCGCTGCGTGAGCTCGATGTCACCAGGCAGTGTATCGCCGGGCTGCCAGCGCCCGGCGCGGATGTCCCCGATCAGTTCATCGGCAATACGCCGGTAGCGTGGGACGGGCGCCCGACGGCGCTGGCGGCCGGGACGGCGGCTTGAAGGGGCTTTCGCTGGCATCGCGGGTCACCGAATTGACACGACTCGCGACTGATCCTACCATTTATCCGGACAAAATGTCTTCGACGCGCATCCGCACGTCGCCCCCAGCAGGGAGTGCTCCAGATGGTCCAGCAGGCACGTGAATTGGCGCCAGGGCGCTATCGCGAAACGTTCGGCAGATATTTCGAGGACTTCGTTGTCGGCGACGTCTACGAGCATCGCCCGGGCCGCACGATCACCGAGACCGACAACACGTGGTTCACGCTGCTGACGATGAACACCCATCCGATGCATTTCGACACCGAGTACGCGAAGCATTCGGAGTTCGGCCGCTGCATCGTCTGCAGCCCGCTGACGGTTGCATTGATGGTCGGCATGAGCGTCAGCGATGTGAGCCAGCAGGCGATCGCCAACCTCGGCTGGAAAGAGATTCGGCTCACGCACCCGATGTACGCCGGGGACACGCTGTATGCGGAGTCGGAGGTGCTGGAGAAGCGTGAATCCAAATCACGGCCGCATGCCGGCATCGTCACGGTACGCACCGACGGCTACAACCAGGACCGGAAACTCGTCTGCACCTTCGACCGCACGATGCTGATCGCGCGACGCGGACACGGCGTCGACGACCAGCGCGGCTGAAACCGCAAAGCATTCATCACTCAGGCCGCGACACCGCGGCACGGGAGCAGGCTATGGCAGCGAACACGCAGGACCCGATGCTGAATGACGAGGAAGCACAGATTCTCGACAGTATCGACCGCTGGGTCGACGGCGAGGTGAAGCCTATCGCACGGCGCTTCGACCAGGCCGATGAATACCCGCATGAACTCGTCGAGCAGATGAAAGACCTCGGGCTTTTCGGCGCGACCATCGCCCCCGAGTACGGCGGGCTGGGCCTGTCGGCGTCGGTGTATTCCAAGGTGGTCGCGCGCATCGCCGAGGCCTGGATGGCGCCGACCGGCATCTTCAATTCCCACCTGATCATGGCGGCCGCCGTGCAGCGCCACGGCACAGAGGCGCAGAAGACACACTGGCTGCCGAAGTTTGCCAGCGGTGAAATCCGCGGCGGCATCGGGCTGACCGAGCCTAATGCCGGCACGGACCTGCAGGGCATACGCACGGTCGCACGCCGCGACGGCGATCACTACGTGCTCGACGGCACCAAGACGTGGATCACCAATGGCGTGCACGGCACCTGCTTTGCGATCCTCGTGAAAACCGACCCCGAGGCTCAACCCGCGCACCGCGGCATGAGCCTGTTCCTGGTCGAGAAGGGCGAAGGCTTCACCGTCGGGAAGAAACTGAAGAAGCTCGGCTACCGCGCGATCGACAGCGCCGAGCTCGTGTTCGAGCACTGCCGGGTGCCCGCCGACCGGCTGATCAGCGAAGCCGAAGGCCGTGGCTTCCAGCACGCGGTTGGCGGACTGGAACTCGGCCGTATCAACGTCGCGGCCCGCGGCGTCGGCCTCGCGACTGCGGCCTTCAAGGACGCGCTGCGCTACAGCCAGGAGCGCAAGGCCTTCGGCAAGCCGATCTGCAAGCACCAGGCGATCCAGCTCAAGCTCGCCGACATGGCAACCCGGCTCGAGGCATCGAAACTGCTCGTCGAGCAGGCGGCGCGCAAGTACGACACCGGCGAGCGCTGTGACCTCGAGGCCGGCATGGCCAAGCTCCACGCCTCCGAGACCGCGGTGGCCAATTCCCTCGACGCGATGCGCATCTTCGGCGGCTACAGCTACTCCACCGAGTACGACGTCGAACGTTACTACCGTGACTCGCCGCTGATGTGCATAGGCGAGGGCACCAACGAGATGCAGCGCATCATCATCAGCCGCCAGCTCGTCGAGAGGCACCCGCTGTGAGGCTGCCGCTCGAGGGCGTGAGAATCCTCACGCTCGAACAGTTCGGCGCCGGCCCCTATGGGTCGATGAATCTCGCCGACCTCGGCGCAGACGTGATCAAGGTCGAGAACCCCTTCACCGGTGGCGACGCATCGCGTGGCATGGGGCCGCATTACCTCGGCGACGACGACAGCCACTACTTCCAGACCTTCAGCCTCAACAAGCGCAGCGTCGGCATCAACCTGAAGACCGACGAGGGCAGAGAGGCCTTCCACGCGCTCGTGCGCACCTCCGATGCGGTGCTCAACAATTTCCGTGGAGACCAGCCCGAAAAACTCGGGCTCGATTACGCGACGCTGGGCGAGATCAACCCGCGCATTGTCTGCACGCACCTGTCGGCCTACGGTCGCGACAACGACCGCCGCAGCTGGCCCGGCTACGACTACCTGATGCAGGCCGAGGCCGGCTGGATGCAGCTCACCGGCGAGCCGGGCGCGCCGCCGGCGCGCTGCGGGCTGTCCATCGTCGACTTCATGACCGGCACCACCGCGGCGCTGGCGCTGGTGTCGGCGCTGGTCGGTGTCGCGCGCACCGGACGCGGGCAGGATGTGGACGTGTCACTGTTCGACGTCGCGCTCCACCAGCTTTCGTATCCGGGCAACTGGTACCTCAACGAGGGTACGCGCACCGGGCGGATGCCACGCAGCGCCCATCCGTCGGCAGTACCGGTACAGCTTTTCCGCACGCGCGACGCGTGGATTTTCGTGATGTGCATGACGCAGAAGTTCTGGGAGATGCTGCTGCACGAGATCGGCCGGTGTGAACTCGGCAGCGATCCGCGCTTCGTCGATCCGGCTTCGCGACGCGCGCACATCGACGAGCTCACCCCGATTCTCGACGAGGTGTTCATCGAACACTCCACCGAACACTGGCTCGAACGCCTGCGCCACGCCCTGCCGGCCGCGCCGGTCTGCGACATCGCGCAGGCGCTCGACAACCCGTTCGTCCACGAAACCGGCATGGTCAACACGGTCCCGCACCCGACCAAACCCGACTTCCGTGCGCTCGCCAACCCGATCAAGCTGTCCGGCCGCCGACTGCCGTCACGGGTGTGTTCGGCGCTTGCCGCCGACACCGACACGCTGCTGCGCGAGGCGGGGTATGACGACGCCGAACTCGAACGCCTCGGCTCGGCCGGGGCAATCCGCCGCTGACGGAGTGCGATGATGAAGCTGGAAGGACTGCGCGTACTCGATCTTTCGCTGTTTCTGCCGGGGCCGCACCTGTCGATGATGATGGCCGACCACGGCGCCGACGTGATCAAGCTGGAGCCGCCCGGGGAGGGCGATCCCGGGCGCCTGATCGGGCTTGGTGAAAACGGCCACACGGTGTTTTTCAGGAACGCCAACCGCGGCAAGCGCAGCATCAGCCTGAACCTCAAGACCGAGGCCGGGCGCGAGGCGCTGATGAAGGTCGTCGAGGGCGTCGACGTGCTGATCGAGGCGTTCCGGCCCGGTGTCGCGAAGCGCCTGGGTTTCGATTACGAGACCGTCGCGGCGCGCAACCCGCGTATCGTGTACTGCTCGATCGCGGCATTCGGGCAGACCGGCCCCTATCGCGACCGGCCCGCGCATGATCTCGCCTGCGAGGCGATGGCCGGCGTCGTCAGCGTGAACCTCGGCAACGACGACGAGCCGGCGATGCCGCACGTGCCCGCCGCCGACATGGCGGCATCACTGATGTCGCTGTCAGGCATACTGATGGCGCTGTACCGGCGCGAACGCACCGGCGAGGGCGACCACCTCGACATCAGCATGCACGACAGCATCCTCGCATGGACGCCGAACGTGCTCGGGCCGGTATTCGTCGAAAAGCGCCCCCCGGTGCCGAAGCACGAGCGCACCTGGGGCGGGGCCGCGTTCTATCGCATCTACCGCACGAAGGACGGACGCCACGTCGTGCTCGGCGGGCAGGAGGCGAAGTTCGTGCGCAACCTGCTCGAGGCGTGGGAGCGCCCCGACCTCATCGCGCTGTGTGACCGCGGGCCCGGCCCCCACCAGCAGCCGGTGGTCGAGTTCCTGCAGGGCGTGTTCGAGACCCGCACGCAGGCTGAATGGGTCGAGTGGTTCGAGGGTCGCGACATCTGCTTCGCACCGGTCAAGCACCTGCGCGAGGCGTTTGACGACCCGCACGTCGAGGCCCGGGGCATGCGCCTGCTCGACGCCGACGGGCAGGAACACATCGGCATCCCGATCCGCTTCGGGCGCGAACCCGGGCAGGCGAGCTTCACGCTGCCGCAAATCGGCGAACACACCGAGGACGTGCTGCGCGAATGCGGCTGGTCAGAGGCCGAGCTTGAGCGTATCCGCAGCGCCGGGGCTTACTGATGTACACCATCCCGGTCGCACTCCGGGGTCTTTGCATACGGTGGTCGACACTCTAAGCTGAACGCCGGATGCCCGGGTGGCGGAACCGGTAGACGCTGCGGACTTAAAATCCGCTGGAAGCAATTCCGTGCGGGTTCGATTCCCGCCCCGGGCACCATTCTCTCCGGCCGCTACCAGTTCGAGGTCCCCGGATCACCCTTGAAGGGCCCGACCACCTCGGCCGTGATCCAGCCGCCATAGAACCCGCCCGGCTGGGTGCGCACGCGTTCGCCGGCGACGTAGCACGCCACGCGTTCCGGGTAGAACGCATAGCACCCGGCAAGCGCCGCGAACGCGTCGAAGGGCGTCGGATAGGTCCACGCGACGGGCACCCCGGGCGCCTCGTGCAGCCCCCAGTAGCGTGCCTGGCCCTTCCACTCACAGAACGAGCTGCCATGTTCAGGCCGCAGGAGCTCTGCCATTACATCCTCCTGCGGAAGGTAGAACGTAGGCGGACTCGCCGTTTCGAGTACGCGGCAGGCGTCGCGGCTGCGCGCCAGCAGGACCTCGCCGTGACGCACGACAACCTCACGGCTGTCGCGGACGATCGCCGGCGGACGCGGATAGTCCCAGACCGACTCCTGGCCGGGG
Source organism: Gammaproteobacteria bacterium (assembly GCA_003567855.1). Taxonomy (GTDB): domain Bacteria; phylum Pseudomonadota; class Gammaproteobacteria; order Steroidobacterales; family PWYM01; genus PWYM01. Next base: position 6,027 of record PWYM01000055.1, read on the forward strand.
CCGGGCTGCACCGCAAACGGGGGGCGCTTCCGCCCCCGGTGGGTCCAGCCCGAGCGTGCGTCGCGCAACCAGCGGGGCTCGTCTTCAGTCATCGGGGCGGTCGTCGCCGTCGAGCGGTGCCATCAGCGATGCCTCGTCATTGCGCGGCGAATTCACGCGGCGGCTGACGGGCCACGCGTCCATCAGTTCGGCCGGATAGGGTGCGAGCAGGCCGATCGCATCGATTACCGAGGCGTCGAACCACGCGGCGCAATCGGCGGGTTCGAGCATCGCCGGCATGCGCTGACGGGCGTGAATTGAACCGACCAGCGGGTTGGCGGGCAGCGTGATGATGGTGCACGACTCGATCACCTCGCCGTCATCACGCGTCGACCGCTCCCACAGCCCCGCCAGCCCGAACGGCTCACCGCCTGCACGCGCGAAACACCAGGGCAGCTTTCGCCCATCGCGCTGCTGCCATTCGTAGAACGCCAGCGCCGGGATCACGCAGCGCTGGCCGTGACGCCATGCGCTGCGGTAGCTCGCCGCCTTCACGACCGTCTCGACGCGCGCATTGATCGTCGCATAGCGGCCGGGTTGACCGTGGGCCCAGCTGGGGATCAGGCCCCAGCGCAGCATGGCGCCCTCGCAGCCGCCGTCGGCACGCCTCACGACGGGCACTCGCGTCGTCGGTGCAACGTTCCAGCTCGCCCACTCCGGCGCCCAGTGACTGCGGGTGACGTTGAAGGCGGCCTCCATCGCCGCGTCGGTTCGACTGACGAAGCGTCCGCACACGTGGCGTCAGGCGCGGTCGTGCGATCCGGCAGCGCCGTCGACCGATTCGGCCGCGCGATCACGGCCGCTGGCCCAGCTCGACGCCCGGTCGGCGAAGGCCCGGAACTTGCCGGACAGCTTCTCTAGGCGCGCCTCCCACTCAGGGTCGGGCGACTGTCCCTCGGTGACCTTGAAGAACACCTGCATCAGCGCGGTCATGCCGATCGGCTCGATCACCGCCTGCTTGACGCCCCACGCGAACACGACCGCGATCATCAGCGTGATCGGGCCGGCTGTCCCCGGGAACAGCGCCGTCAGCGCGGCCACGGGCCCGAGGATCAGCAGGAACACCAGCAGCGTCAGCCCCCAGATGAAGAACGCGAGGAAAAACGCGTTGCGCAGAAACGCACGGTAGTTCTGCGCGTAGAGAATCAGCGCGGTGCGGCTCGTCGCCCAGGGATTGTCCGAACGCTCGCGGATGTTGTAGGCGAGGATCACCTCGTCAAGATAGGTCAGGGACAGCCTGATCACCGTGTTGATGAAACTCACCACGCCCTTGAGGCCGGGGATCGGGATCAATGATGCGACCGACAGGAACGCGCGGTTGAAGGTCTTGAGCACCGCCTTGATCAGCTGGTCCACGCCGAACAGCACCGAGGCCTCACCGAAGCGTTCGCGCACCACCTGTTGCGCATGGTCGATCTGACCGCGACCTTCGGGCAACGTGCCGCCGTCCAAGATTTCCACGAGGACCGCGATGTGGCCGGCCTTGACGAGGTAGAGCAGGTATTCGCGCAGCAGGTACATCACCACGCTGACGAGACCGAAGCCGATGATGCCGCCCCACATGCCGCCGGCAGCGGCGTTGTCGCCAATGCCGCCGATCATCCAGCCCATGCCGGCGCCTGCACCGGTTACAAGCACGTAGGCGAGGGTGATCGCGAAATAGACGAGAAAGCGGAACACGAGAAACGAGGAAGTGCGCGCCATGAGGCCGA
>PWYM01000168.1 GCA_003567855.1 Gammaproteobacteria bacterium
ATCATCGTGGCCGCCGTCGTCGCCAGAATCGTCTTGTGCATCGTGTTCATGACATGTCCTCCTTGGTCTGGCCACACCTGTTGTGGCCGCTGGAGGTCATTGCATCGCGCGGCGGCGATCGACAGGTGATCGACCATGTCCACCCGGTGATCGAATGTGATCAATTGTGACGGCGCTCGATTTCAGCCCACGCGCCGTGTTGACGCCCCGTCATGCGACTGGCGACGGCAACTGGGAAAACATCCTGGTGCTCGAGGGCGTCACGCTGTTCACCGACGGCGAAGGCCCTGCAGACTCCGGACTGCTGCTCGGCACCGAATACACCAATGCCGACAGCCGTTTCGAGATGGCCGAGGTCCGGGCGCTCGCAACCTTCATGCCGCATGACCGCGTGATGCTGCACGCCAACGGCGGCATCGAGCGCGACCGGCGTGAGTCCAGCCGCACCGCGCTCACGTGGGGGCGGGCGCGGAAGTCGCGCTGGGCGGCCCCATCGAGGCGGTCGCCGAAGTCCTCGGCGACGGGCGCAGTGGCGACCCCGAGGGCAAGCTCGGACTGCGTTGGGTCGCACCCGACGACGCGTACTTCGTCGACCTGACGTGGGCGGCCGACCTCGTGTCCGGCGGGCGCCGCGAGTGGGTGCTGGGCTTCGGGGTGCCGTTCGGCTTCTGAACGGCGGGCCGGGCTCAGCGCCTGCCACGCCCGCTGTGCAGCGCAACGAAAGTACCATTGTTCTGCTCGCAGATGATGCGCATCAGCACCGAGAAGCGCAGCGCCGTCGCCTGCACGCTGCCGGTGTAGTCGTAGATCACCGGAAAGCCGATCGAATGGATGCGCGTCATCGGCTGACCGTCGCGACCCGTGTTCGCGCGCTGCACCTGGCGTGCCGCGTGATCGAGATTGTGGCCGTGCATCTCGTCGCCAAGGTAGTAGATGCTCACACCCTCGGTGCGCGGCCCGAAGGTGCGTGCCGCAATCGAAAGCCCCTCGACGGGACTCGAGTTCGAGAATGGCCGCCAGTTGCGCAGCGCGCGTATCACCGCCTGGCGCAGCGCGGGCGTGTCCTGGATCCACTCGCCCGCGTAGCGCGTCATCAGGTAGGTGCCCATGTCGTTCATCACCTGCATGCCCTTGACCGTCGGGTAGGTGTCGAGAATTTCCTCCATGATCTGGATCATGCGGTCCCAGGTGTAGTGGGTCATGCTCGGCGAAGTGTCGATGACGAAGATGATGTATTCGCTGTCGATGGGGATGCCGCCCACGGGTTGATCGCGGTGCGGGCGAAAGTCGGCGAGCAGCCGCTGCATCTCCTCGGTCATCTCCTGGCGCGCGCGGTTCAGCCGCCCCTCGAGCTCGGCGGCGACCTGCGCCTGGTCCTGGGCATCGTCGGCGGCGTTCTCGATCCGGGCGAGTTCCGCACGCAGCTGCTCGAGCCGGCGGCGCTCGCGCTCGAGCTCCGACTCGGCGGTGCTGAGCGTGCGTGACACCTCGTCGGCATCCGTCGTGATGTCATCGATGCGCTGCTGCAGGTAGGCGATCTGCGCCTCGGTGTCCTCGGTGACCTCCTCGCGCAGCTGCGGCTCGTAGATCTTGGTGATCACGATCAGCAGGATGATCGCGCCGAAGCCACAGCTGATCGCGTCGAGGAACGACAGGCTCAGCGTCTCCGTAGCGCGGCGCTTTCTGCGGCTCATGGCCAGTCCTCCGTCGGGCTCATGAAGGTGCCGCCGGTACGCAGCGTAAGCTCCCAGTAATTGGGCGCAGCGCGCGGGTCACCCTCGAGCGGGAACAGGATCACGTTGATCGGCACGTTGGTCGGGAGCTGGCGGAACGCGCGCTCGAGGTGACGCTGGCGTTCCTGGCCGCTGACGGTACGCCGCCGCGGCTCGGTCGCGCCCTGCGTCGGCAGGCTGTCGGTGATGAGGTAGACATTGTCGGGACGCGGGCTCATCTCCCGCACGAGCTCGAATGGCCAGTGCAGGCTGCTGCCACCGTTCGGGTCGACTTCGCGCAGTTTCTCTATGGCCTCGTCGAGCTTGCCCGCGGTGTCGGATGCATCGAGCCACTCGCCATCGGTGCCCTCGATCAGCGGGCGCACCGAGGTGTCGAACAGGTAGACCTGGAACTGACTGTCCTCGGGGATCTGCGCGGTCAGCCAGTCTATGGTCTGCAGCACACGCTGCCACTTCGGCGAATTGACCTTGCGCTCGAATGGCATGTTGCGACGACGGATCACGTTGACGATGGTCTTGTCGAGCATGCTCGTCGATACGTCGACGAGGATCAGCACGCGCTCGCCACCCATGCGCATGCCGGTGAGGTAGGCGCGCTCGCCGGTGCCCTCGACGCTGCGGATCTGCCTGCCGGCATCATCCGGCGTCACGCTCTGTTCGGCGAGTTCCTGTGACTGGCGTTCGAGCTCTTCGAGTTCGGCGCGCAGGCGCTCGATCTCCTCGCGCCGCTCCAGCGCGGTGCGCTGGCGTTCGTCCATGCGCGCGCGCGCCTCGCGCACCGCGGCGGCGAGTTCCTCGGCCATCGCGCCGGCACTGGCGCGCTCGGTCAGCGCGTCGCGCGCGCCTGCGCGCAGTTGAGCGAGCTGGCGCTCGCCGGCGGCGACGCGCGCCTCGAGCCGCTCGATCTGAGAGAGCTCTTCCTTGAGGCGTTCCTGGTTCTCGATCGCGATCTGCGACACGATGATCATGAAGAACAGGATCACCGCGCCGAAGCCGCAGCTCATGATGTCGAGGAACGCAAGGTTGAACGCCGAACCCTCGCGGCGCCTACGAGCCATGGTCGTGCTCCAGCCGGATCAGCAGCAGCTCCTCGCCCGGCGTACCGATGCGCAGCACGTCACCGGGCGCGAGCATCGTCTCGGTCGCCGCGCGACTGCCGTTCACGAAGGTGCCGTAGCGACTGAGGTCGGTCAGCAGCGCGCCGTCGTCGAGCAGCCGGAGTTCGCAGTGCCGGCGCGACACGCCGGGCATGTCGCTCAATGCGATCGCGCGCGCGCCATTGGCGGCTTCGCTGCCGACGACCAGCGGACGCTCGCCGAGCGCGTGCGCCACACCACGCCACACCACGTGCGTGGCCCGCTCGTCGGCCTCGTCATCGCGCGCGTCGGGATGTTGTTCAGCGAGAGGGGCTGTTGCCTCGACGGCCAGCGCCTCACCGACGAATGGCAACTGGCGCGTGAGGATCACCGCATCGCCGCCTGAAGGAAAATGCTCGAGGCGCGCGAGTGCGCCGTGTACCGCGGCGCCAGGCGACAGCGCGACCAACCGCGCGCGTTCCATCCTGGTAAGCGACGCCGCAAGACCGGGCAGCGCCGAGAGTCGCTCGCCGAGCACGATCACCACCGGCGCACCCGGTTCGCGCAGACCGGCGAGCAGCTGCAGCAGCGCGCGATAGGTGGGTGTGGCCGCCGCGACGAGCTGCGTCGGATCGAGCTCGGTTTCGAACTGCTGGCCTTCGAAGTCAATCGCGAGCGGCACCGGATCGCCGGCTTCGGTGGCCGCGCGCAGCCAGTCGCGCAACCGGTCGAACAGCGACTGTTCCGAGCGCGCGTCATGAAAGGGGTCGAAGCGGGTGCGCGCGAGAAACAGCTGGCTGATCTCGCGCACCCACAGGTCGCGCAGGCCGTCCAGGCCGACCGAGTCGAGGGCCGCGACACGCCCCCGGCGCGCACCGCCGGCGGACTGTTCGATCACCGCAGCAAAGAAGGCATGGCGCCCGGCATCGAGGTAAATCAGCTGTGCGTCTTCGGCGGGCGCGATACACGAGGCCACGGCGGCATCGGCCATGCCCGTGACGGGAATACCGCACTCCTGCGCAAGGCCGAGCACGAGCCCGAGTTGATCGCGGTTCAGGCCGGGCGGCACGACGAGCACGACCCGGTCGACGCCTTGCCCGTTGCGTTGCCAGACGCGTTCCAGGTGCGCATGCGCAAGATCCGCCTGCGTGTACTCGGTACCGGGCACGTCGTCTTCGGACAGGTGGCTCCAGAACAGGTGATGGCTCTGGCGCGGGCGCAGACGCGACTGTGCGCGTGCCGTCTCGCCGAGCACGAGTCCGTCACGGTCGACGATCGCGTAGGCGGGTTCGAACACGGGATCCGCCCCCTCGCGGAGCGCGGTCAGGCCGGTGTCGGCAATTTCGATGGCAAGCGCGACCACCGTCGAAGGCTCCGTGTCAGTCCGACTTCATGTGGCGGAGCAGGTTGTGTTCGACGTAATGCTCGGTGTCGAATACCAGGCGTTCCTGGAACGCCTGCAGCTGATGGACGAGGAACATCACGACGATACTGATCAGCAGCGCGATGAAGGTCGAATTGAAGGCCACGCCCAGGCTCTGCGTGACCCCGGAGATGTCGCCTTCTACGGCGAGGTGCGCCTGCGCGAGCGCCTCACCGATACCACGCACCGTGCCGATGAACCCCACTGACGGAATCGCCCATGCGAGGTAGCGGATCATCGACAGTTCCGACTCGAGCCGGTCGGCCTCGCCCTCGGCCATGTCGCGGGGGGTCGCCGCAACGTCCTGCACGTTGCGCGTGGAGCCGAAACGTTCGAGCGCGGTCAGCAGCACGCGCGGCAGCAGCAGGTTGCGCTGACCTTCGGGCAGCGCCTGCACGTTGCGAGCGTACTCGCGACTGTCTTCGGGCAGTATGCGCAGCCCCTGCGGCACGTTGACGAGATCCTCGTCGAGCAGGCGGCGCTCGCGGTAGGCGCGGAAGGCCTTGAAGCCCATGATGGCAAACGCCCATAGCATCAGCGTGAAGCACGCCTGCTGCTCGAAGTCGCGCACCAGCACGAAGAACGAACGCTCCGGGACGTAGTACGGGTCCTGCCCCATGCGCACTTCCTGCGCTTCCAGGATCTCGAAAGCGGTCGGCCGGATACTGGTGACGTAGACCGCGTGCACGATGATGATCACGAGGATCAGCGAGAACACCTGGTACACGAACTCGGTGGGGAACTTGCGCTTCATTCACGAACTCCGCGATGGACCGGCGGCGCGCCGGCAGGGCCTGAGGATGCCCCGCGCGCAACCGCGCGCCGGACGGCATCGCTTGGGCGGCGCTCAGATGTCGACCGGAAAGTCGACCTCCTGGTCATACCGCAACTGCTCGGTGGGACGGAAATCCTCGCCCGAAGGCACCGGCTCGGCGGCCGGCGGCGTCTCACCGTCGGCACCGGGCGGCGGTGGCTGGCGGTCGGCCTCGCCGAACGGCGTGTCACCGTCCGGGTCGCCACCGAAGGTTGCGTCATCGTCATCTTCACTGGCCAGGCCGGGCAGCAGCAACCCGAAGCCGAGCAGGAGCAGCAGCGCAATTCTCGCGATCATTCAAGATACCTCGCGATCCGGAAGCCCACGTCTTCACGGGCCCTGTCACTATAGTCCCTGTACGTCAGCCGCAGTTCCGTGATGCCGGCGTGTTTCCAGCTCGCACCGCGCACCACGCGGAAGCGGCCCGTGTCGGGTCCTGTCGGATCGGTGAGCGCATCGTCGCCATCGCCCGGCGACGGAATCGCGTAGCGGTCGTGCACCCACTCTGCGACGTTGCCGCCCATGTCCTTGAGCCCCGCCGGGTTCGCCTCGAAACTGCCGACCGGGGCGCTGACCGGGTAGCCGTCATTGTAGGTCACCAGCGTCGTCGGCAGCAGCCGGGCGGCGGAAACATCGGCGAAGTTGCCGGATCGGTCGGGCGGTGGCAGCTGGTTGCCCCACGCGAAGCGCACCGGCGCGTCGCGACCGGCATGGCGCGCGGCCCACTCCCACTCGGCCTCGGTCGGCAGACGGTAGCCGTCGGGGACCGGATCGCGCAGTTCGAAGCTGCCGTTGCGCTCCTCGTAAGCCGGGGTCAGCCCGTCACGGCGGCTGAGCCAGTTCAGGAAACGCACCGCGTCTTCCCATGACACGTTGACCACCGGCTGATCGTCGCCATTGAGCGATTCACCCGAGAAGCGACCCGAGTCATGGTCCTCGCGGAAGCGGCGGAACTCGGCATTGCTGACCTCGCGCACGCCGAGATAGAAACGGCGTGTCAGTTCGACCTCGCGCTGCACCTCGTTCGAGCGCCGCCCCTGTTCTCCCCGCGGCGAACCCATCCGGAAGCTTCCGACGTCGACGAGCCTGAGCTCCTGGTCGAGCCCGGTGCTGACCGTGCGCTGTATCGCCGCCTCGCGCGCCTCCTCCTCGGTCAGCAGCCGCACCTCGATGTCCTGCGGAAAGCCGGGCCGCGGCGTGACCTCGACGGTCTGCGTCGCGTAGCCGTCGAGCCTGAACTCGAGCTCGTGCGGCACCGCCTGGAGCCTGAGTTCGCGCTCGCGACCGAGCGGACGCCCGTTGGCCCACACTTCGGTCTCCGCCGGCTGCACGTCGACGCGGACCTCGCCGAACACGGGCTCGAGGTCGATCTCGAGCTGGCGGCCACTGTCGGCGGAGACGCTGACGGTGCGTCGCGCGGTCTCGTAGCCGCTGCGCGACACGACGAGCTCGTGGTCGCGACCCGGCCGCAGCGTCAGCGTCAGCGGCGCCTCGCCGCGGTAGTCGCCGTTGACGGTCACGCGGGCGCCGTCGGGCCGCGTCACGACGCGCACGCGACCGTCGGCCTCGCGCAGCTGCACCTCGTCGAGCGACTTCGGCTCGCCCGGCTCGATGCGCACCTCCTCGCGCCACGCGGTGTAACCCGGCCGGCGCAGCTCGAGCTGGCGCAGCCCGGCCTCGAGCTCGAACTCGCCGGGCGTTTCACCGACTTCCTCGCCGTCGACGTACAGCGTCGCACCACCCGGGCGGCTGCTGACGGTCAGCGGCGCCCAGTTCGGCACCAGCGACAGCGACACGTGCTCGCGCTCGCCACGTCCCGCGACCTCAATGTCCTCGCTGGCGGCAAGAAAACGCGGCGCCTCCACGCGCAGCGTGTAGCTGCCCGCGGGCACCTCGACGTCGGTCAGCGGCAGCTCGCCGAGCGGTTCGTTGTCGAGCAGCACCCGGCCGGCCACCTGCGGATCGGTCTGCACCGTGACCAGGCCGGGCAGCTTGTCCATGCGCAGCCGCAGCTGCTGGTCCGGCGCTGCACCGACCTCGATGGTTTCGTCCAGCGGATGGTAGCCGTCGAACTCCGCGGTGACCCGGTGTTCACCGGCGCGCAGCAGCCAGCGGTCGCCGATCCGGAACTTCAGCAGCGTGCCCGGCAGCGCAACGGTCTCGACCTCCTCGGGTTCGATGAGAATGCGCACCGACTTGGCAGTGAACGCAAACCATGCCAGCACAAGCAGCACCGCGAGCACGCCCCAGACCGCGACAGCAAAAGGGTTCAGCAGTCGGCTGCGCTTCTTGCGTTCGGCGGGGCCGCGCCGCGTGCGCTGCGCGACCGGCGTGATCGTCTCGCCTTCGGCGGCACGCGGCGTTGCGCCGGATACATTGCTTGCGGCGGCTTCGCGCGCCAGCGCATCGAGGTCGGGGGGGCGTGTATCGCCCGCGCTGCCAAGCCCGGCGACGCGCAGCAGAAACCGCCCGTCGGTGCGCTCGCAGTCGAGACGACGACCCGCGAGTTCGATGCGGTCGCCTTCGCGCAGCCAGCGCGTCTCGGTTAGCGGAGCATCGTTGACGGTGGGGCGCACCCCGCCCGGGCCGGGCAGGATGAACAGCCGGCCGTCGAGCAGACCGACCTGCAGCGCGGCGGGCGGCAGCCCGACGACGCGCACACCATCGTCCGGCCCGCCACCGATGTACAGCGGCAGCTCGGCCGAGGTCAGACGATGGGTTTCGCCGGCATCGTCGATACCGAGGATCCACGCCGTATCGTCGCTCACGCCTGCTCCTTACATGCTGCCGCCACCGCTCCGGGGCAGCAGCATACCTGCTCGCAACGGTTCAGATAGGCTGGGTACAGATGACTTCCACGGCGGGCGTGGGTCGCCCCGGCCGCACCGAGAAGGTCACGCGCACGTCACGGTAACCGTCGCGGCTGCCGATCGCGACATAGTCTCCGGGGCGCAGCTCCAGCGTCTCGCGCTCGAGCGTGCCGACGTCGCCGACGCGCGAGACGCGGATGCGGGTACGCCCGTCGGATCGAAGCTCCACCGGCTGCGGTGCGCTCGCCAGCTCGATCAGCTCGTCGAGGCGCGCGACCTGCCCGTCCAGTCGCGGGCCGCTGGTGTTGGCCGCAACCTCGCGCGCCTCGTCGAGCAGCCCCCGTGCCTCGCGCAGGATGGGATCTTCGAGCAGCTGCGCCGGCGCGTCGATGAGATTCTGGAGCTTGGCATCGAGCGACGCGCGCGTCTCGGCACGCTCACGCCCCGCGCGCGCGAAGCTCAGCGTGTCGTCGATCGCCAGCGCTTCGCGGTACTGCGTGGCCGCCTCGGCCCAGCGTTCCTGCTGTTCGAAAGCCGCGGCGCGCGCCTGCGCGAGCCGGATGCGCTGCAGGCGCCGGCCCTCGCGCGCCTGCGCGAGACCGTCGCTCGCATCGCTCGAGCCGGGGCGCTCGGCGAGCGCGGCCTCGAACGCCTCGATCGCATCGCCATAGCGCTCGGCGGCCATCGCCGAGTAGCCGCGCGACAGGATCGCCGAGAACCCGCGGTCGGCGAGCTGGCGCTCGACACGGGCGACGGCCTCGCGCGCGGGTCGCCAGTCACCGTCCAGTGACAGCGCCTGGCGATAGTGCTCCCGCGCGCGCTCGAGGTCACCGCCCTCCTCGCGGCGCTCACCGGCGACCATACGCTCGAGCACCTCGTCGAGCGTCCCGGCACGCTCCAGGCCACGTTCGGCCGCCGAATCATCGGGCCGCACGCTCAGCGCGAGCGTGTACGCGTCGCGCGCGGTGTCGGCGTCGCCGGTCGCGAGCGCTTCGCGCCCGCGCTCGATCTCGCGCGCGTAGACCTCGTCGCGACGGCCGTCGATGTCCTCGACGAGCGACAGCGCCTCGCGGTAGCGGTCGCGCGCGGCACGATAGTCCCGCCGGATCAGCAGGTCGTCGCCCTCGTCGCTGAGCGCCGTGGCCTGCGCCCAGTCATCGCCGGCCCAGCGTTCCGGGTCGGTCCGCGAGAGCCGGTTCTGGCGTTCGACGAGCCGCCCGAGAATCTCCTCGGCCTCCTGGCGCAGCTCCGCGCGCGTTTCGCGATCGGTTTCCGGAGGTTCGATCGGTTCGGGGGCCGGTGCGTCGTCGCCGGTCTCCTCGGCGACACCCGGCGCGTCGGGCACCGGGTCTTCGCGCCCGAGCTGCGGCAGCCACAGGAAGGTCGCGAGCGCGAGCAGCATGAGGACCGCGAAGCCGGCCCACGCGAGCTTGCGCGGATCGCCCGCCGGGCGCGCTTCATCGGAAGCCGCTGTACCGCCACCGGAAGGCCGCCGGCGCACGGTGCCCGATGCAGACGTCGCGCCGACCGCCGCGCCGCGCCGGCGCGCTCGCACCGGCTGCACCGCGATCTCGGCGGCGTCGTCATCTTCGGCTTCGGACTCGCCTGGCGGGCCGCGCCCGGTGTCATGGGAGTCGCCGGCCAGCGGCGCCAGGGTCGCGATGACCTCGCCGAAATCCGCCGGGCGACGGCCAGGGGATTTCTCGAGCAGGCGGTCGACGAGTGCGACGACGCCGTCCGGCAGCGGATGGGCACTGTGTTCGCCCAGTGACGGGGGCCGCCGTACACGCACGGTGGCGGCGTCCGGCGCCTCGCCGAGCGGCGGGTGCCCCGAGAACAGCTCGTAGGCCAGCGCGCCGAACCCATAGAGGTCGTCCGCCACCGCGGGGGCTGCGCCCTCGAGCTGCTGGGGGCTGGCGTGGGCGGGCGTGCCGCCGCCGCTGACGTCCAACCCGGCCTCGCCGATCGCGGCCGCCTGGCCGAAGTCGGCGAGCAGCGCCCGGCCGTCGGCGTCGAGCAGCACATTGGCGGGCTTCAGGTCCCGGTGAATGACGCCTCGGGAATGCGCATGTTCGAGCGCCCGCGCGACCTGCAGAAGCAATGGCAGCAGCCGTGCGGGCGCGGCCCCGACGAGCGAGCGCGCATCGTCGCTGGCGCGCGCCATGACCAGCGCAATGGCGTCGTCGGCCTCGAGGAAGGCCTCGACGCCGAGGACGTGGGGATGGTCGAGCCTGCGCTGTTTCTCGAACTCGCGGCGCAGCAGCTCGGTCGCGCCGGGATGGCGGGCGAACCGCGAAGACAGCAGCTTGAGCGCGACGCGCTCGCCGGTATCGGCACGCTCGGCCAGCCACACCTCGCCGAGGCCGCCCTCGCCGAGGCTGCGCACGAGGCGGAATTCGCCTCCTGCCAGCTCGCTGCCAGGTTCACGTCGGGACACGGGATCGACTTTGCCCTGGGGTCAGGCGCCCCGAGCCGCGCGCCGGTGCGACACGCGCCTCAGCCGCGACCCTGCAGGCGGATGAACTGCAGTGATTCGTCGGCGCGCGGGGGCGCGGCACTTTCGGTGTCTTCGTCACGGTCACTCTGCGTGGTGGGCTCGTCGGGCGACGCACCGTTGCGCTCACCGTCACTGCCGCCCCCGGCCTGTACCGGCGTGATGTCCGGGATCCGCCGGGTGTCCTGATCGACGACCGGGCCTTCCGGCGGGCCCTCGCTGGCATCGGCGTAGATCGAGAAATCGTCCTCGATGCCGGCCTCGGCCATGTAGAGTTCGCGCATCAGCCGCTGCCATTCCTCGTACTGCGCCTCGGCGGTACCCGTCAGGCGGTGCGTCGTGCCCTGGATTTCGACGAGGGTCGGGCGTACCGATTCGTTGAACGCGCCACTGACCTCCTGCAGCGCCGTGCGGTGCACCTCCGCCTCGCGGCGTTTGCCGGCACCGCTGCGGATCGCCTCGATGCCGCCATACACGGCGACGTCGCGCAGCACGCGCTGGCCGTAGTTGCGGTTGCTCGTCTGCGAGTCCATGACCACCGCGCCGACGATCGCCGCGATGCCAAGACCCGTGCGCCAACGCGCGGACGACTGCAGCTCACGCACCGCCTCGGCCTCGTCGCGCGAATGCCGACGCCATTCGTTGTAGTCGTCACCGATCTCGCGCTGGAAGCCCCCGTAGTAGGCATCGAGCGTATCGACGAACATGTGGTCGCGCTGGCGCACCTGGCGCGCACGGCGTATCAGGGGGTCGTTCTCGGCGGGCAGGCGGCGCACTTCCCAGATGCCACGACGGTTCTGTTCGACGTAGCCGTCGAAGGCCTCGGGCGAAAGCTCCGCGGCGAAGCGCATCTCTGCGACCTGGCGTATGCGGGCGAGCGCCTCGCGGTCATGGTCCGCGCGCGCCGCGACCAGGTCGTTGACGATCTGGTTGTAGACGTTCTGGTAGGCATCCTGAGGCGAGCGGTAGGACTGCGCGGGAATGCGCTCACGGTAGCGGCGGTTCAGCCACTCGCGGCCGGTGGCGTCCTCGGCGCGGATCTGCAGGTCGAGCATGTCACCGTCGGAATGGTTGATCTGCCCGAAGACCAGCAGTTCCGAATTCGTAGACGGTGCAGGCAGCACGCGTACCGCGCCCCAGTAGCCCGAACGCTGCATCGTGTTCTTCAGCTGGTAGGGCATCACGCGGGCCTCGGCCTCGCGCACTCGCGGGAACACGCCGGGCGCGTCTTCGGTCGGGTCCTCGGGGATCCCGGTCTCGAAAACCACCACGCCCACGTCGAGCAGGGTCTCTTCGGGCAGCGTCTCGGTCGCCTGCACGACGGGCGTGGAGTTGACCCGGTAGACCTGCTGACTGACGCAGCCGCCCAGGGCGACGGCGGCGGCAACGATGATCAGCGTTCGCACCATGATGACTCTCCGTCAGCGGCGACCGATGCTTTCCTTGTACTCGCGATACTCTTCCCAGAGTTTCTCGCGGAGCTCGGGGTCAGATTCGTTGATCGCGGCCTCGCGGATCTGGCGTGCGACGATGTCGTCGTCGCGGCCGTCACCGACGTCGTCGGGGACGCGCTCGGCGATCTCCTCGTCGGACATCGGCGGCTGCGTGCTGCCGCGGCCGACCATGCCGCCGGTATCGGGGCCGCCGGCGCCGCCGCGGTCGTCGGCCGGGATGTTGCCGCTGCGCACGATCGGGCGCCCGGTGCCGGCACCACCGCCCGAGCCGGTGTCGAGGCCCTCGTCAGCGGCCCCGCCGCCGCCGCCCTCGCGCGCCGCGCGCTCCTGCTCGGCCATGATCTCGCCGTCGAATACCTCGAAAGAGCGGTCGAACTCGCGGTCGATCTCCGCCGAACGGCCGCCGCCGGTGCCGCCCCAATCAATGTCGCCGCTCCCGTCGACCGTGGGCATGCCACCGGCGCCCGAGGTTTCTCCGGGCCCGTCGCCCGGACCCGCCGGCCAACCGCTGCCGGGCATGCCGGCGACCTGGCCATCACCCTGCGGGAAACCGTCTCCGTCTGTCTGGCCCGCCGGGTCTCCACCGCCCGCCTGCGCGCCATCGCCCGCCTGCGCATCCGCGCCATCGGCGCCATCGGCGCCCGCCGGGGCACCGGTACCGGCCATGTCACCGGTTGCGCCGCCGTCGCCGGCGATGTCGCCGAATGCGTCATCGGCGCCATCCGCGCCAGCGTCGCCGGGTTCACCGAAGGGATTCTGGTCACTGTCTGCGCCGCCGTCAGCGCCTGCGGCCGCGGTGCTCGCGCCGTCAGCGCCGTCGCCGCCGGGATCGGCGCCGTCGGGACCGTCAGAACCGGTTGGCACGCCGTCGTTCGGAGAACCAGGACCCTGTGACACGGAAGGACTACCCTGGGAACCCGTAGACGGCGTGCCACCGGAATCCGGGGACGCATCGCCGCTGTCCTGGCCGCTGTCCGGCGCCTGTTGCTCACCCGCCGGGGCCTGCTCGCCGGAATCAGGGGCCTGCTGGCCGCTGTCCGGGGGCTGCTGCGGGGGCGGAGGCTGCTGCTGGCTGTCCATCGATGCACAGCCGGCAAGCGCCAGTGCCAGGGCGGCAAGCAATGCCGGAATTCGCTGCCTGCTCATTGCGCTGCGACCTCTTGTAAGGAAAGTACCGCCTGACCTGAGCCTACTGCATCCTTCAGGGTGCAGGGAAGCTCAGGTAGTTCGGCCGCACGCAGCGCCTGAGGTTCCGCGAAAGTATAGCCCAGTCGGCCCCGGTGCACCATCCGGAGCGCGCCACCGGAAAACCTCAAGTCCTTGATTTTACTATAATTCAATTAATTCAAATAAAACGACATCTATGCAGGCCATCAGCCGCCAGCGGTGATTCGTTCATCGTCGAGTATTCCCCGGTGGTCCCCGGTGGCGGCGGGGCCGTTGATCACGCCGCGGCAAGATCGAGTATTTCAAGCGCGGCGCGTTCGCCCGATTCCATCGCCGCCTCCATGCCGGTGAACAGCTGGCCGAGATGCTCGCCGGCGAAATGCACGCGCCCGGCCGGCGCGTGCATGCGCCCGGCAAAGCGCGCGATCATGCCCGGCGCCCAGTGCATGTAGGCGCCACCCGAAAGCGGATTGGTGCGTATCCAGCGCTGCACGTGCACGAGATCCAGCCGGCCACCCGAGGCCGGACGCAGGCGCCGAAGCTCCCGTGCGGCAAGCTCGGCGAGCTCGGTGTCGTCGCGTTCACCGAGGCGCCCGGCGGGCGTCCCGTCGATCCACGCCTGGTAGTGGCCGCTCGGGCGCCCGCTGTCGTCATCGCTCATGAACAGCCGCTGCAGCGGACCGTCGGTCCACATCGCCGGCGGCCAGCCATCGTCTTCCCAGAAGCGCTCGCGCGGGCGGAAGTGCAGGTGGAGAATCTGCGTATACGGCAGTTCACGCACCGCTTCGGCCTGGGCTTCGGCGAGCGGCAGGTCAAGTTCAAGTTCGCGCAGCACCGTGAACGGCAGCGTGCAGATCACGCGTGGAGCACGCACCCGCTCACCGTCGGCCAGCCGTACCTCGGCGCCGCGTGCGTCGCTTGCCAGCGCGACGGCGCGGCGTCCGGTTTCCACCTCGGCGGAAAGCGACGCGGCCATCGCCTCGGGCAGACGCTGGCTGCCGCCGGCGACGAAGTGCAGCGGCTGCGGACTGCGCCGCGCGTCGGCGAACAGCACGAGACTGCGCCACAGGCCGAGCATCGATGCCGTCGACAGGTCATTGACGTTCGGCGCGACGCCGGCCATGCGGATCGCTTCGTCGGAGGCGCCCTGCGCGCGCATGAACTCCAGATAGGACACGTCGTGGCTTTGCGCCGCGTCGCCCGACCAGTCGTCGAAGTCACGCAGTGGATTGGCGGCGGCGGCGCGCGCCGTCAACTGCTGCCACGGCAACCGCGCGCGCTCGTCGCCTCGCAGCGGGTTGGAGGGATGTTCGGCCCACTCATCGGCACTGATGAGCTCACCGCCGAGGCTGAACGCCTGCCCGTAGCTCGACGAACGCGGACCGCGCGAGTCAAGGCCGAGTTCGCTCATCGTCGTCAGCACGCGCGCGTAATTGCCGCCGATCTGCGCGCCGCCCGTCTCGGGCGCGCCCTCGACGCCATCAAGCGTGTACATGCGGCCACCGATGCGCGGCGCCGCCTCGAGCACGCGCACCGAGACGCCCTGGGCTTCGAGCAGCCGTGCGGCGTAAAGGCCCGACAGCCCCGCGCCGATGACGACGACGTCGGGCGAGCGGCGCGCGACCGGCCCGCAACCCGCCGCCGCACCCATCGCGCCGGTCGCCGCCACTGCAATACCGGCGCGCAGCAGTGCACGCCGCGTGAGCGTTGGCGCCATTCGGAGTCTCCCCGTGCTTCGTTCTGCCGCGCGGGCGACGGCTCAGCGCAGTGCTTCGATGAGCCGCTCCG
The DNA here is from genome assembly GCA_003567855.1 of Gammaproteobacteria bacterium. Taxonomy (GTDB): domain Bacteria; phylum Pseudomonadota; class Gammaproteobacteria; order Steroidobacterales; family PWYM01; genus PWYM01. Next base: position 14,760 of record PWYM01000168.1, read on the forward strand.
CAACCGCACGCGCGTGCCCGTTGCCGGCGCCGACCTTCTGGCACACGCGCAGCCCGTACATGCCCGTGAGCAGAAAGCGTGCACCGGCACGCGGGTCGCTGTCGACAGGCAGTTCGCCGGAATCGCGCGCCGCCTCCAGCACGCGGACGAACTCGGCCTCGAACTCGGCAAACATCGCCTGCAGGCGGTCGGAGAGTTCATGGTCTTCGGGCGCTTCGAGAAGCGCATTCACGAGCAGGCAACCCCGCGCCTCGTCATCCTGCTCGCACTCGCGGCACAGGTGGTGAAAAAACCGGCCGAGCCGCTCCAGCGGCGTGCCCTCGCCGCGCAGGATGCGCTGCTGCAGCGCCAGCACGTCGTGGAAGTAGCACTCGACGGCTGCGTGGAAGAGGCTTCGCTTGTTGTCGAACGCCGCGTACAGCGAACCGGGCTGGAGATGGGTCGCGGCGACGAGGTCCTTGACCGAACTGCCGCGGTAACCGCGCCGCCAGAACACGCCGATCGCGCGGCGCAGGATCTGATCACGCTGGTAACTTGCAGGCCTCGGCATGGCGGTGCTCCCACCGGGTGGGGCTGGCACTCCACATTACCACCGAAGCTGGCGTCCGGCATGTCGCGGCGCACCGTGACCTGCCCGGTCAGTGCGATGGCGCTGCGCCTGGGCCCTCGCGGCATCATCGACGCATGACAACCACCGGCAGGAACGCGACAATGCGCGCTCCTGCGGGGAGCCAGATACTGAATGAACACCTACCGTGATTTTCTGTCGGCAGTAGGCAACACGCCGCTGCTGCGACTCAACCACGCCTCCGAGCGCACCGGCTGCGAGATCTGGGGCAAGGCCGAGTTCATGAACCCCGGCGGGTCGGTCAAGGACCGCGCCGCGAAGTTCATCCTCGAGACCGCGCTCGCGGACGGCACGATCGAACGCGGCGGCACCGTCGTCGAGGGCACCGCCGGCAACACCGGTATAGGCCTGACGCTCGCCGGCAACGCGCTCGGCCTGCGCACGCTGATCCTGATGCCCGACACGCAGTCGCGCGAGAAGCAGTCGGCGCTGCGCGGCATGGGCGCGGAGCTGCGCACCGTGCCGGCGGTGCCGTTCCGAAACCCCGACAACTATGTCCACCAGGCGCAGCGTCTCGCGGAATCCCTCGCCGCCGATGCGCCGCACGGCGTGCTGTACGCGAACCAGTGGGACAACACCGCGAACCGTGAAGGCCACATCCGGAGCACCGGGCCCGAGATCTGGACACAGACCGAAGGCCGGGTCGACGGTTTCATCTGCGCGGTCGGAACCGGCGGCACGCTGAGCGGCACCGCCGAATACCTGAAGTCGAAAAACCCGCGCATCGTCTCGGGCCTCGCCGATCCCGAGGGCGCGGCGATCTGGCACTGGTTCCGCCACGGCGAGCTGCGCGCCGAGGGCAGCTCGATCACCGAGGGCATCGGCCAGGGACGCATCACCGGCAACCTCGAGGGCGTGCGCATCGACGAGGGCTGGTGCATCCCGGACCGGGAATGGCTGCCGGTCCTGTGGGAGCTGATTGCCGACGAGGGGCTCTACGTCGGCACGTCGAGCGGCATCAACGTCGCGGGCGCAATCCGCCTTGCCGAGACGCTCGGCCCCGGGCACACCATCGTCACGATCCTCTGCGACTCGGCGGCGCGCTACGAGTCCAAGCTGTTCGACCCCGGCTTCCTCCGTGACCGGGACCTGCCGCCACCGCCGTGGATCTGAACGCCCGCACGCGGCGCTGTCCGGGCAATGGCCAGCCACCACTGGACCCCTGTCGGTGGCGGGTGCAATGATTGGCGCATGATGTCCACGGGCCAGGTGCCGTCCCCCGGGGGTTCGCATGACTCGACTCACACTGCTCGCCGGCCTCGCGCTCGCCGCCGCCTGGCTGCTGCACACCGGCAGCCTCAAGGCCGATAACGACCAGCGTGACCTCGGCGTCGATGCCGACGGGCTCGTCGAGGTCGAACTGGCCACCGTAGGGGTCAACCCGGTCACGCGCAGTCCGGTCGTGCTGCTGCGCAACCTCGAAACCGGCGACGTGGTACCGATCTTCATCGGTGTCGCGGAGGCGCGCGCGATCCTGCTGGCGATGCAGGGCGAGGAAATGCCGCGCCCGATGACGCACGACCTGTTCGGCAACGTGCTGTCGGCGGCCGACATCACGCTCGAACGCGTGCTCGTCGATGATCTCATCGACGGCACCTACCTCGGCATGCTCGAACTGCGCATCACCGGACGCGAAGAACCGCTGCGCGTGGACTCGCGGCCCAGCGACGCGCTCGCACTCGCGGTGCGTGCCGGTGCGACCATCCTCGTCGCGCCAAAGATCCTCGTCGCGGGCGAAGGCATGGAGTACGAGGGTCTCGAACGCGACCAGGTCGTCACCGCGCTGGGCATCACCGTCGTCGAGGTCACGGCGCGACTGCGCGATGCCCTGCAGCTTCCCGACCGCGACGGCGTACTCGTCAACCGCTCCCGCGGACGTGCCGCCGAGCTCGGTCTAGGGGCCGGCAGCCTGATCCTCGAGGTCAATGGCCGCACGCCGGATTCGCCGATGAACTTCCTCGAGCTCGTGCGCCAGACGGACGACGACGCGCGCGTCGAGATCCGCTACTGGCAGGACGGCGAGGAGCACACGCTGCGCCTCGACCACGACGAGGCCGCGCCGGCACTTGACGAGGAATCGCGCCTGGAGGTCTAGTCCCCGGGGGGCGACGCGCGCGCGTCAAAGCATTACCCTGAAGGGCGAATCCGAACCGCCAAGGATCGCCATGTCCCGTCTTTGTTCCGCGCTTTCGGCGCTTGCACTCGCGCTGTATCTTGCCGCTCCCGCGTCACTGGCCATGCTGCCCGACGACGCCGACCTCGACCCCGACATCCCGTCGCCCGCTGACGTGCTCGGCTTCGAGCCGGGTGATCGCCACGTGCGCCACGACGAGCTCGTGCGCTACTTCGAGCGCCTCGCTGACGCGTCGCCGCGCCTGCACCTGGAAGTCACCGGCCGCACCCACGGCGGACGCCCGCTGCTGCTGGCCCACTTTCACGCCGACGGCAGCGCCGACCGGATCGACACGCTGCGCGATGCCCGTGCTTCCGGCGCGCGCGACGGCGATGGCCCGCTGGTGGTCTGGCTCGGCTACTCGGTGCACGGTAACGAGGCATCGGGCGCGCCTGCCGCGATGCAGACCGCGTGGTATCTCGCCGCCGCGCGCAGCGACCGCGTCGCACGGCTGCTCGAGGACGCGGTCGTCGTCATCGAGCCGGTACTCAACCCCGACGGTATGGATCGCTTCTCGAGCTGGGTCAACGACAACCGCGGCTATCACCCCAACGCCGACCCCAATGACCGCGAGCACCGCGAGGGCTGGCCCAACGGTCGCACCAACTACTACTGGTTCGATCTCAACCGCGACTGGCTGCCGCTCGTGCACCCTGAATCGCAGGCGCGATTGGACCATTACTACCGCTGGCTTCCGCACGTCGTCACCGACGTGCACGAGATGCGCCATCACACGACGTATTTCTTCCAGCCCGGTGTCCCGTCGCGCAACAACCCGCTGACGCCCGAGGAAAACTACCGGCTCACGGGCGAACTCGCGCGCTATCACGCGCGCGCACTCGACGCGCTCGGCAAGGAGTACTTCACCGAGGAGCTGTTCGACGACTACTACGTCGGCAAGGGCTCTACGTATCCCGACCTCACCGGTGGCATCGGCATCCTGTTCGAGCAGGCGGCCACGCGCGGACACGTGATGGACACGCCGCATGGCCAGCGCATCTTCCACGATGCGATCCGCAACCAGTTCGCGACCTCGCTGTCCACGCTCGAGGGCGCCCATGACCTCGCCGACGAACTCGCGCGCTACCAGCGCGGTTTCTTCGAGGACGCGCGCGCCGAGGGTGGCCGCGCCGGCCATGCCGGCTGGGTGCTCGGTGACGGCGGTGACGCGACGCGTGCGCACCGGCTGGTGTCGCTGCTCGTGGCGCATGACCTCGAGGTCCATCCCACCAACGGGCCGGTGACCATCGACGGGCGCGAGTACGCGCGCGGCTGGGTCGTACCTGCCGCACAGGCGCAGTACCGGCTCGCACGTTCGCTGCTGGACCCGGCCACGGAATTCCCGAGCGAGGTGTTCTACGACGTGTCGACGTGGTGGCTGCCGGCGATCCACGATGTGCCGGTCACGACCGCATCGCGCCTGCCCGCGCATGCGCGCAGTGCGCTGCAGGAAGTGCCGATGCCATCGGGCAGGCTGCCGGCCGACGATGACGCGGTCGCGTGGCTGATCCCGTGGAACCAGCAGGGCGCACCCGCGGCGCTCGATCGGCTGCTCGAGGCCGGCGCCGTGGTGCGGGTCGCGAAACAGCCGCTGCAGGTCGACACTGACCGTGGCACGCGCAGCCTGCTGCGCGGCGCGCTGGTGCTGCCCACCGGCGCCGACCAGCCCGATCTCGACGCGCTGCTGCAGCCGCTCGTGGGTTCGCGCGGACTGACCGTGTATTCAACCGACAGCGGCCTCACGCTGTCGGGCCCTGACCTCGGCGCACCGTCGCTGCCCGTGCTCGAGCCGATTCGCCCACTGCTCGTGACCGGTCGTGATCTCAACCCGCTGTCGGCGGGCCAGATCTGGCACTGGTTCGACACCTTCCTCGATCGCCCGCTGACGCGCGTGGAATGGACGCGCCTGCATACCGTCGATCTCGGCGAGTACACGCACGTGCTGCTGCCCGACGGTGACTACACGCGGCTGCAACCCGACCTGCACCAGCAGCTCGTGGCCTTCGTGGAAGGCGGCGGCGTACTCGTCGCCAACCAGGCCGGGGCCGATTTCGCGAGCCACCTGCCGTTCGCCGAACCGCTGAGCGGAGCAGCCGATCCGGAGGCCGTCGACGACACCGCCAACGACGAGGCGCCGCCCGAGGCGCGCGCTTACGATGACCACGAGATCGACCAGGCGCGGCTGCGCATGGCCGGGGCGATCCTCGAGATGGAAATCGACATCACCCACCCGCTCGGGTTCGGGCACGAGCGCGACACGCTGCCGGTGTTCCGGCGTGGCCTGACCAGGCTCGAGCCAGGCGATAACCCTTACAGTCGGCCGGGTCGTTACACCGCCGATCCTGTGCTGTCGGGTTACATGTCGGAGCAGCGTCGCGAACAGCTCGCGGGCATTCCGGCGCTGCTCTCGGACCACCGCGGACACGGTGTAGTGATCCGCATCGCCGACGACGCGCTGTTCCGCGGCTTCCACGCCGGCACCTGGCGCCTGTTCGCGAATGCGCTTTACTTCGGCCCGGTGATCCAGCACCGGACGCTTCCCGACTGATGCAGGCGCGCGGTGCCCGGCACGTTCAGCGCGTGCCGAGCACCGCGCCCAGCACCGTGGCGGCGACCACGTTGACGACGACGACCACGGCCGCGTAGGCGAACGCCGCGCCGCGCGGCACCGCGACGAAGCGCCACAGCGCACACCACGTCGCGACCAGGAACACCGCGACTGCGACCACCTCACCGGCGACGGGCGCAATCCCCGCACGCGCCGCGGCCACGCGAATCGCGATCACCAGCAGCAGCGGCACGAACACCGCGAGGCCGACGCGCAGCGGATCGAGCCGCGCACGATCGCGCTCGAAGCGCCACAGCAGCACGAGCAGGACGAGGAAACTCAGCAGCGCCGAGATCATGCGCGCGGGGGCCGCGCAGGGGGCGTCACTCGTTGCGCTCCGCGCGGATCTTGAGTGCGCGGTTCATCAGTTCGAACGCCAGGCGCGTGCCTTCGCGCACGTCGCCCCAGAACAGCGGCACGAACATGCCGGTGAACCGTTCCCGGTGCACGAATCGCGTGCCCCGGTCTCCCCGCGCCTCGACGATGAAGGCCTGCTCGCGATCGAACAGCCCGGGCAGCAACGCGCGGCGCTTCAGGCGCAGTTCGCGCCCGTGCTCGATCCGCGTGACCGAAGGGCGTACGTGCTTCGCCTTGAGTCCCGCCGGCGCAAGCGTCACGTTGAGCTGCGCGCCCTCCTCGACGGGCCCGTCGATGAATCGAATCAGCGGATTCCAGTCCGGGTACGACGGAAAGTCCAGCAGCACCTGCCAGACGTCTGCTGGCGGTGCGTCGATGTCGATGCGGGTGACGATCTCCCTCATGTGGCGTACTCCCTGGCTACGGCGCCGTTCAGTCGGTGGCGAGGAAGGCGCGGTAGTCCTCGACGAGGTCGTCCACGCCCGCCGCGTGGAGCTGCGCGCCGGCCTCGACGCTGGCCAGCGCCGGGTTCGAGCCGATGCGTCCGTCCGGATAGCGGCGCCGGTAGTCGGCGGCGTCGTGAAAACCGCCGGACGGGGCGACTTCCGGTGTCATGCGCACCTCGCGGCGTGCCTGCGGATGCGCGAACCAGCTCAGCGACACCTCGGAGGCGGTCGCGTGGCTGCCGTCGGCGGCGCCGAACAGCCGCTGCGACAGCGCCCGCACCCGCGGGCCGTCGAACCAGTTGCCCAGCCGCAGCCGCAGCGGCGAGGCCTGCCCGGCAAGACTCGCCTCCGCGTGCACCGCGCTGAACGCGCTGTAGAGCGTCGCGATGTTGCCGCCGTGCCCGTTGACGAAATACAGGTGTGTGAAACCGGTGCGCGCCAGCGACTCGACGATGTCGGTGATCATCGCGAGCAGCGTCGCCGGGCGCAGCGTGATCGAGCCGGGAAAGCCGAGGTGATGCTGGGCCATGCCGATAGCCAGCGTCGGCGCGACGAGTATGTCGTCGCGCTCGCCGGCGCTCCACGCGAGGGTCTCCGGACAGATCGCGTCGGTGCCGACCAGTCCGTTCGGCCCGTGCTGCTCCGTGGAGCCGATCGGGACGAGTATGCCCGTGGATCGTTCCAGGTACTCGGCGACGGCCGGCCATGTGAGCAGCTGCAGACGCATCCCCGCCCCGTCAGTCGTCGCTGGCCCAGTGGCGCGCGAGACGCCGCGCGAAGCGCTTCACCGGCGGGTCGAAGAGCCGGGCAGCGATCGGGGCGGCGTCGCAGTAATGCGCCTGCTCGTCGGCGGCGAGCAGTGTATCGAGCAGCCGCGCGACCGGTGCTGCGACCGGTTCATCGGCGATGCGCGCGCGCAGCACCGAGCAGTCGTGCGCCCGCCCAAGGCACTTGGCGAGCCGGCGCAGGCGGCGCTCGCGCCCGCTCAGCGCATCGTCGGTGACTTCGCACAGCGCCTGTGCCTGGTTCGCGAGCACCAGCACGCGTGAGCGAAGGCGGTGCCACGACTCCGCGGCATCATCGGCAAGCGCAGCCTGTGCGTCGCGCCTCGCCCGGCGCCAGGTCTTCACCATCCCGTTGCGAAGCGCGTCCGGGTCGGGCCGCGGCGCCTTCGTCTCGGCCAGCGCCTCGACGATGGACTCGAGCGTGGTGACTGCATCGAGTACCGCACGTTCGGGGACCTCGACCGGCACCCGCGCGCGCAGCCGACGCTGCAGCGGCGCGAACGCGCCCGTGTCGAGCCCGCCGGCATAGCGCGAAACCAGCGCATCGAGCGTGTCGGCGGTCACCTGCGCATCGCGTCCGGGCGCGAGTCCGCGTGCCGCGGCGCCAACCCACCTGCGCATCTCGCGCAGCGCTTCGGGCGCAGCGGGTTCGGCAAGCCGCAGCAGCGCCCGCAACCGCTTGCAGGCACGGCGGGCCTCGTGGATACGGGTCGCGACATCACGTGCCGGACCGCCCTGCAGCCAGTCGAGCGCGGTGTGCACTTCGCCGCGCACGGCATCGGCCCAGGCCTCGGCAGCCGGCAGCGCCGGGTCGAGCCGGACCGGGCGTGGCGTGACGTCGGGCGCGGTTGCGGTGGCCATGCAGCTACTTTAACAGGCGCCTGCGTTGCAGGCGCGTGCACGGCAGGGGAGAATCACTCGTTTGCGCCCCCACACAGGAGTTCGCCGCCGATGCCCGAGCCGGTCGTACTTGAAATGCAGGGCGCGATCGCCCGCATCACGGTCAACAACCCGCCCGTCAACGCACTGTGCCACGCGGTGCGGGCCGGGTTGCTCGACTGCGTACGGCGCGCCGACCGCGATACCGGGGTTGATGGCATCGTCATCGTCTGCGCGGGCCGCACCTTCATCGCCGGCGCCGATATCAGCGAGTTCGGCAAACCGCCGCGCGAGCCCATCCTCCACGACGTGCTGGCAGCGATCGAGCGCGCGTCCAAGCCGGTGGTCGCGGCGATCCACGGCACCGCGCTCGGTGGTGGCCTCGAACTCGCGCTGTGCTGTCACTACCGGGTCGCAACCTCGGACGCCAGGATCGGATTGCCGGAAGTGAAGCTCGGCCTGCTGCCCGGTGCCGGCGGCACGCAACGGCTGCCGCGCGTACTCGGCGTCGAGGCGGCGCTCGACGCGATGCTGACCGGGCGCATGCTTGATGCCCCCGGCGTTGCCGAACGGGGTGACGGCGCAATCGACGCGGTGCTCGACGGCAGCATCGCCGACGCTTCGGTCAACTGGCTGCGCGGACGCCTCGCCGAATCGCTGCCGCTGCGCCGTGTCCGCGACATGCCCGTGCCCGGCAACGCCGACGCCGCTGTGTTCGAGCGTTTCGAGACGCGTGCGGCCCGCGAAACACGCGGCCAGTTCGCACCGCGCCAGATCATCGCCTGCGTGCGCGCCGCAACCGAACTCGACTTCGACGAGGGCCTGAAGTTCGAGCGCGCGCGATTCGGCGAGTGCATGCAGAACCCGCAGTCGGGGGCGATGCGCCACCTGTTCTTTGCCGAGCGCGAGGCTGCCCGCATCCCCGACGTGCCCCGCGACACGCCGCGCCGTCCGATCAACGCCGCTGCCGTGGTCGGCGCCGGCACCATGGGCGCCGGCATCGCGATGTGCTTTGCCAATGCCGGGATCCCGGTGACGCTCACGGACGCTTCCAGCGAGGCGCTCAACCGAGCGGTGGCGCGCATCCGTGACAACTACGACCGCTCCGCCGCGCGCGGTCGCCTCGACACGCAGACCGTGGAACGCCGCATGGGGCTGATCACAGCGGAGGCTGGCCTGCACGTCGCCTCGCGCGCCGATCTCGTCGTCGAGGCGGTCTACGAGGATCTCGAGCTTAAAAAGCAGATCTTCGCCGAACTCGCGCGCGAGTGCCGCGACGATGCGATCCTCGCAACCAATACCTCTACGCTCGACGTCAACCAGATCGCCGCATCAACGACCACGCCCGAACGCGTGCTCGGGCTGCACTTCTTCAGCCCGGCCAACGTGATGCGCCTCGTCGAGGTCGTGCGCGGCCAGACCACCGCGAACGACGTGCTCGCCACCGCGATGGGACTCGTTCGCCGGCTGCGCAAGGTCGGCGTGGTCTCGGGGGTGTGCTACGGGTTCATCGGCAACCGGATGCTCGAGGGTTACGCGCGCGAGGCCGGGTTCCTGCTGCTCGAGGGCGTGTCCCCGGAACGCATCGACCGCGTGATGCGCGACTTCGGTTTCCCGATGGGGCCACTCCAGATGGGCGACCTGGCCGGCAACGATGTCGGCGCTCGCGTGCGGGCCGAACGGCGTGCGGCCGGCGAGCTGCCCGAAGACCCCCGCTACGGTCGTGTGCACGACCGGCTCGCCGAACTCGGGCGCCACGGCCAGAAGAGCGGCAAGGGCCTCTATCGTTATGGCGAGGACGGGCGCACGCCCGAGCCGGACCCCGAGGTCGAACGGCTGATCCGCGAAGAGGCGGAAGCCCTCGGCGTAAAGCCGCGCGAGGTTTCCGACCGCGAGATCCTCGAACGCTGCCTGCTCCCGCTGATCAACGAGGGGCTGGCGATCCTCGAGGAAGGCATCGCGCTGCGCGCCTCCGACATCGACATCGTCTGGGTCAACGGGTACGGGTTTCCGGTCTACGAGGGCGGACCGATGTACTACGCCGAGCAGCTCGGGCTCGGACACGTGCTCGAGCGGCTGCGTCACTACGGGCGCACGCTCGGCAACGCGTTCGACTACTGGACCCCGGCACCGCTGCTCGAGCAGCTCGCGGCCCAGCGGTTGGCCTTGAAGGACTGGACGCGCGACTGACGCGTCGCGGTCAGTCGTCGCGCGCCGGTGCCGCGGCCGCAGGCGCGGTCGTGCCCTCGAGTCCCTCGAAGTCGAACAACGCGCGGTCGGCGAGCTGTGACGGCTGCACGTGCTGCAGGCTTCGGAACAGCCGGTCGGTGCGGCCCGGGTCCTCGCGCTCCCAGTCGGCAAGCATCGCCTTGATGTGCTTGCGCTGCAGGTTGTCCTGCGAGCCGCAGAGGTTGCACGGAATGATCGGGAAGCCGCGCTGCGTCGCGTAGCGCGCGATCTCGCGTTCCGGACAGTAGGCGAGCGGGCGTATCACGACGTGGCGGCCGTCGTCGGAGCGCAGCTTCGGCGGCATCGCCTTGAGCTGCCCACCGTGGAACATGTTCAGGAACAGCGTCTCGACGATGTCGTCACGGTGATGGCCGAGCGCGATGCGGTTGCAGCCCTCCTCTGCGGCGATGTCGTAGAGGATGCCGCGGCGCAGCCGTGAACACAGGCTGCACATCGTGCGCCCCTCCGGGATCACCCGCTGCACGACGCTGTAGGTGTCGCGTTCGACGATGCGGTAGGGCACGCCAAGCCCGTCGAGGTACTGCGGCAGGACGTGTTCCGGAAACCCGGGCTGCTTCTGGTCGAGGTTGACCACGAGCAGCTCGAATCGCACCGGTGCCGCACGCTGCAGGCTCAGCAGCAGGTCGAGCAGCGGGTACGAATCCTTGCCACCCGACACGCAGACCATGACCCGGTCGCCATCGCCGATCATCGCGTAGTCGCCGATCGCCTTGCCGACGAGTCCGCGCAGCCGCGCCTGCAGCTTGCGGAAAGTGTTCGAGCTGCGCGGCATGCCATCCATGCGGCGCAGCACGTGTTCGGTTGCGGCCATGAGCGTGTCCTGGCGGCGGCATCGGGCCGACGCGAATCTTCCGGGGCGCACAGTGTAGCGGCTCGCCACCGCAGCGTCAGGCGGCACGCGGGCGAACGTCGTGGCGGTGAAGGCGCCGCAGACCGCGGGCCTGTCGCGGCGCGACGGCGCCGTCAGCCCCGGGGGTTGACCAGGATCGCGCGGAAATCGTTGACGTTCGTGCCGGTCGGACCGGTCTCGATCACGTCGCCGATCGCCGCGAGCGCGCCGCCGGCGTCGTGGCCGGCGAGCGCGGCGCGCGCATCCACGCCGCGTTTGCGCAGGCGGACCAGCGTCAGCGGATCGCAGCGCCCTCCTGCACCGGGGCCGCTGCCGTCGAGGCCATCGGTGTCGACGGCCAGCGCGTGGATCCCGGGTGCGCCGTCGAGCGCCAGCGCCAGCGCGAGCACGAACGCCGTGTTCGGCCCGCCGGTGCCGACCTGCCCATCGAGCCGCACCGTCAGTTCTCCACCCGACAGGAGTACCGCCGGCGGCTCGACCGGCACGCCGTCGCGGGCGACCGCGCGCACGATGCCGGCGAGCGTCACCGCGGTCGCCCGTGCATCGCCCTCGAGCGCGTCACCGAGCAGCAGCGGGGTGACCCCGAGGCGACGGGCCTCGGCCGCCGCCGCGTGCAACGCATCCATGGGGCGAACCAGCAGGTGCCACGCGTCGCGCGCGAATGCATCGTCGGATGCTGTCGGCGGCACGGGCGCCGATTCGAGCAGGCGCCGGACCCGGGTCGGCAGCGTGACGCCGTAACGCCCGAGCACGTCGAGGGCCTCGGCGGGCGTGTCGCCGGTCGCGACCGTCGGCCCCGACGCGATCACCGCCGGCGTGTCGCCGACGACATCCGACACCGCGAGCGTGACGACCCTCGCCGGATGGGCCGCGCGCGCAAGCCCGCCGCCCTTCACCGCCGAAAGCTGGCGGCGCACGAGGTTGATCTCGTCGATGCGCGCACCGCTCGCGAGCAGCGCACGCGTGAGGACCTGCTTGTCATCGAGCGTGATGCCCTCCAGCGGCGCCGCGAACAGCGCCGACCCGCCGCCCGAAAGCAGGCACAGCAGCAGGTCGTCGGCGCCGAGCCCGCCGGCAAGCGCAAGCGCCGCATGCGCCGCGGCCTCGCTGCCGGCGTCGGGCACCGGGTGGCCGGCCGCGAACGGCGTGAGCCCCGACGCGCGCAGGGCATCGAGCATGTCGGGGTCTGCGGCATCGCCGGGGACGGTGACGACACCTTCAAGCGGCCCCGGCCACGCCGCGGCGAACGCCGCCGCCATCCGTGGCGCCGCCTTGCCGATCGCGACGACGGCAGTACGCCCGCGCGGGGGTGCCGGCAGCGCCGCGCGCAGCGCCGGCACCGGATCAGCGGCGGCGAGCGCGGCGTCGAGCAGCCGGTTGAGCAGCGCGCCGGCGTTTGCATCAGAATGCGGGGCTGTCATCCCGGTTACACGGCCTCCCGCGCGGCATGATCAGTTACATACATCACCATCATGCCGGCAATTTCGCCGACGTGCTCAAGCACGCGGTGCTGTGCGCGTGCCTGGAGCACCTGCTGAAAAAACCCGCGCCGGTGCACTACCTCGACACGCACGCCGGCGCGGGGCGATACCGGCTGCAGCGCGCCGCGCGGGACGCGCCGGCGGAGATCGACACCGGCGCGCTGCGCCTGCTCGACGCTGCCGACGCCCCGCCGGTGCTGGCCCCGTATCTCGCGCAGCTCGCCGCGGCCCGTCGCGGCGCATCGCTCGACCACTATCCGGGTTCGCCGCTGCTCGCCGCGCGGCTGCTGCGCGCCGACGACCGCCTGGCGCTGTGGGAACTGCACCCGGAGGACCATCGGCGCCTTGCACGCCTGTTCCGCGGTGACCGCCGCGTACAAGTGCATCGCGCGGACGGCCCCGAAGCGATGCCGGCGCTTCTGCCTACGCCCGGGCGGCGTGCGCTCGTGCTCATCGACCCGCCATATGAGCACCAGGCCGAGTACCGCGCGGTCGAGCACGCGCTGCTCGCGGGGCTTGCGCGCATGCCGTCGGCGGTCGCGCTCGCGTGGTACCCGCTGATGGCGGCGCAGCCGGCGCGCGCGATGGTCGCGCGGCTCGGGCGCAAGCTGACGGCACCGACGCTCGTCGTCGAGTTCGAGCAGTGGCGGACCGGTGATGCCCCGGGCATGGGCGGCTGCGGCCTGCTCGTGGTCAATCCGCCGTGGACGCTGGCCGACGGGCTCGAGCACGCGCTGCCATGGCTGGTACGCACGCTGGGCGCGCACGGCGCAGGCCAGCGCCAGCTCGTCGCGGAACGCCCGGCAGCGAACCG
>PWYM01000245.1 GCA_003567855.1 Gammaproteobacteria bacterium
GATACTCTGGTGCGACTGTCGGTGGGCATCGAGCACGCCGACGACCTGGTCGCAGACCTCGAACAGGCACTGGACGGCGCCGCGCGGCTGCCGGAGGCGGTCGCCGCCACCGGCTGATCTCGCGGCAGCGGACCCATCACGACCACATCATAAGAAGCCCGAGGATCGATCCCAATGAGCAACGACAGAAAGCACCGCTTCGAAACGCTGCAGGTACACGCCGGCCAGGAGCCGGCGGCCGGCACCAACTCGCGCGCGGTCCCCATCTACCAGACCACGTCGTACACCTTCGACGACGCCGATCATGGTGCGCGGCTGTTCGCGCTGCAGGAGTTCGGCAACATCTACAGCCGCATCATGAACCCGACCAACGACGTGTTCGAGAAGCGGATCGCCGCGCTGGAAAACGGCGTCGCGGCGCTGGCGACCGCGAGCGGCCAGTCGGCGCAGTTTCTCGCGATCACGACGCTCGCCGAAGCCGGCGATAACATCGTCTCGGCCAGCAGCCTCTACGGTGGCACCTACAACCAGTTCAAGGTGCAGTTTCCGCGACTCGGTATCGGCGTGCGATTCGTGACCGGCGACAATCTGGACGACTATCGCCGCCAGATCGACGACCGCACGCGCTGCATCTACGTCGAGTCGATCGGCAACCCCGGTTTCGACGTACCCGATTTCCACGCACTGGCCGAACTCGCCCACGAGTACGGGCTGCCGCTGGTCGTCGACAACACCTTCGGCTGCGGCGGCTACCTCGTGCGGCCCATCGACCATGGCGCCGATATCGTCGTCGAGTCTGCGACCAAGTGGATCGGTGGTCACGGCACGTCCATCGGTGGCGTGATCGTCGACTCGGGGCGTTTCGACTGGACCAGCGCACGCTTCCGCAGCTTCAATGAGCCGTCGCCCGGCTACCATGGCCTGAATTTCGCGCAGACCTTCGGTCCCGACAGTCCCTTCGGCAACATCGCGTTCATCATCCGCGCGCGGGTGGAGGGGCTGCGTGACTGGGGGCCGTCGCTGTCGCCGTTCAACTCGTTCCTGTTCCTGCAGGGGCTCGAGACGCTGTCGCTGCGCGTCGACCGCCACTGTGAGAATGCGCTCGCGCTTGCGCAGTGGCTGAAAAACCACCCGAAGGTCGAGCGGGTCAACTATCTCGGGCTGCCCGAGCACCCGCACAACGAGCGCGCGCGCCGCTATTTCAACAACGGCTTCGGCGCGGTGCTGACCTTCCGCATCCGCGGTGGACACGAGGCCGGCAAGCAGTTCATCAACTCCGTCGAACTCGCGAGCCACCTCGCCAACGTCGGCGACACCAAGACCCTGGTGATCCATCCGGCCAGCACGACGCACCAGCAGCTGTCCGAAGAGGAACAGCGCTCGGCCGGCGTGACGCCGGACCTCGTGCGGGTCGCGGTCGGCATCGAGCACATCGATGACATCAAGGCCGACTTCGAGCAGGCCTTCGACCGTGTGGACGACCGGGCTGCAGCATGACCGTCGATGGCGCGTGGCAGGGGCGGATCTCGCCCGACACGCATTTTTTCGACGCCGGCGGTTTCACGCTGGAGAGCGGCGCGCACCTGCCCGAGGTGCGCGTCGCGTACCGCACGTGGGGACGGCTCAATGCACGCGGCGACAACGCCATCCTCGTCTGCCATGCACTGACCGGTTCGGCCGATGCCGATGACTGGTGGGGCGGGCTGTTCGGGCCTGGCCGCTGCCTCGACCCCGACCGCCACTTCATCATCTGCAGCAACGTGCTCGCCGGGTGCTACGGCACGACCGGGCCGATGTATCCGCATCCCGACGACGGCGCGCCGTGGGGCAGCCGCTTCCCGCGCGTGACCGTGCGCGACATGGTCGCGCTGCAGGCGCGGCTGCTCGATACGTTGGACGTCAGTGCGCTGGCACTGGTGACCGGCCCGTCGCTCGGGGGCATGCAGGTGCTCGAGTGGGCGGCATGTTTTCCGGAGCGCGTGCGGGCGATGGCGCCGATCGGGGTCTCGGCGCGCCACTCGGCGTGGTGCATCGGAATCAGTGAATCGCAGCGCCAGGCGATCTATGCCGATCCGGACTGGCAGGACGGGCGATACGCGCCGTCTCGCCCGCCTCGGCACGGGCTCGCGGTCGCGCGCATGTTCGCGATGATCAGTTACCGCAGCTGGGAGAATTTCGAATCACGCTTCTCGCGCGCACCGCAGCCGGGCGACGAGCAGACCTTCGCGGTGCAGTCGTACCTGCGCTACCAGGGCGACAAGCTGCACCACCGTTTCGACGCCAACACCTACGTGCGCCTGACCGAAGCGATGGATTCGCACGACCTCGGGCGCGGGCGGGGCGGGGATTCGGCCGCGGTGCTTTCAGGTCTAGCGATGCCGGCGCTGGTCGTGTCGGTCGATTCGGACGTGCTGTATCCGCCGCGGGAGCAGCGCTGGATCGCCGAGTACCTGCCGGCGGCCCGCTACGAGGTGCTGCACTCCGATGCGGGCCACGACGGGTTCCTGATCACGCTCGAACCGCTGGACGCGATGCTCGCGAGCTTCCTCGACTCCACGCAGCAGTTGCGCCCGGCGTCCTTGGCGCCGTAGAGGGCGCGGTCGGCACGCGCGAGCAGTCGCTCGGCGTCGTCCCCCGGGCCCAGCGTCGATACGCCGGCGCTCAGTGACACGCCCCGGCCGAGTCGTGCGCGGATCGACTCCTCAGTGCCCACCGCGTCGCGCAGGCGCTGTGCGGCGTGCGCCGCCCCGTCGGCGTCGGTGTCGGGCAGTACGACGAGGAATTCGTCGCCGCCGAATCGAAACGCCAGATCCGACTCGCGAAGCGTCTGGCCGGCGATACGCGCGACGTCGATGAGGACGCGGTCGCCGGCCTGGTGACCGTTGCTGTCATTGACGCGCTTGAAGTGGTCGAGGTCGAACAGCACCACCGACAGCGGCAGGCGTTCGCGCTGTGCGAACGCGATCTCGCGCGGCAGTATCGTCTCCAGCGCGTTGCGGTTCAGCAGACCGGTCATCGCATCCTGGCACGCCTGGCGGCGCAGACGCTCGTGGGCGAGGGCATTGCGCAGCGATGGCAAGGACGCGTTCACGCGGGCCTCGACGCGGGCGCGCGCCCGCGCATCGGGCGCGCGGTCGAAATGCAGCTGCACGCTGCCGAGCGGCTCTTCGTCGACCTGCAGCGTGTATTCGCACGTGAAGAACGCGGCGTCGCCAACGGCGAACGCAAGCGCCGGTCCCTGGAACTCGAGACCCTGGTAGTCGGGTTGGGTGGCCAGCGACTCGTGCAGCGCGACGAGGACCTCACACGGGTCGAGGGAGCGCTGCATGCGCTGCACGAGGTCGAAGAGACTGCCCAGCGATCGACGCAGCGGGGTGCGGCTGTCGAAGTGCAGCGGTCGTGGTGCGCGCAGCGGTGCGGCGACCAGGGGGTGGCGAACGGCGCTCATGATCGTCTACTCCGTCAATTTCAGTGACGGATCCGATGCGAGAGTCGTGCCAATGTTCAGGAAACTCGTTTAACTATATGAAATAACGGGTATTTAGTCTGGCCTCGCAAAGGTGGCCAGGCCCTGGCGAGGCCGCGGGCGGCGGAAATCCGCCGCCGTGCGTGGCAAACGACGTCAGCGTGCCGCCGTCAGAGGCGTTTGATCACGGCCGCGGCGAACGCGTCGGTGTTGCAGCTTTCTCCGCCGGCGGCGATGTCGGCGGTGCGCAGGCCATCGTCGAGCGTGCGCGCCACCGCGGCTTCCAGCACACCCGCCGACGCGTCATCGTCGAGCGAGTGTCGCAGCAGCATCGCGGCGCTGAGCAGCGTCCCGACCGGGTTGGCGATACCGCGGCCGGCGATGTCGGGGGCCGAGCCGTGTATGGGCTCGTACAGTCCGCGGCCGCCGTCGCCGAGCGAGGCCGATGGCAGCAGGCCCATCGATCCGGCAAGCATCGATGCCTCGTCGGTGAGGATGTCGCCGAACATGTTCTCGGTGACGATCACGTCGAAGTCGGCGGGACGCGAGATCAGGTGCATCGCCGCGGCATCGACCAGCATGTGTTCGAAGTCGACTTCGGGAAACTCGTTTTCCAGCACGCGCGTCGTGGTCTCGCGCCACAGGCGCGAGGTCTCGAGCACGTTGGCCTTGTCGACCGACACGATGCGCCGACGTCGGCCCATCGCCAGAGTCCCGGCCCGGCGCACGATGCGCTCGATCTCGGTGACGGTGTACCGGCACTCGTCGACCGCCTCGGTGTCGGTGCGGGACTTGCGCCCGAAGTAGATGCCGCCGGTGAGTTCGCGCACGACCAGCAGGTCGGTGCCCTCGAGGCGCTCGCGGCGGATCGGCGACGCATCGAGCAGGGCGGGGTGAGGCGTCACGGGCCGAAGGTTCGCGTAGACGCCAAGTCGTGCCCTGAGATCCAGCAGTCCCTGCTCCGGCCGACGGTCGGGGCTGTTACCCGCCCATTTGGGCCCGCCCACGGCGCCAAGCAGCACGCCGTCGGCACGCTCGCACAGCGCCGCGGTGGCCGCGGGCATCGGCGTTTCGCCGGCATCGAGCGCGGCGCCG
This sequence comes from Gammaproteobacteria bacterium, assembly GCA_003567855.1. Taxonomy (GTDB): domain Bacteria; phylum Pseudomonadota; class Gammaproteobacteria; order Steroidobacterales; family PWYM01; genus PWYM01. Next base: position 4,562 of record PWYM01000245.1, read on the forward strand.
CCGATGAGACCGTGCTCGAATCGAAGGCCCAGCGCGCGCTTGTCGGACAGGGCCTCGAGGACCGACACCGTCGCCGCGGTGACTTCGCCGCCGATCCCGTCGCCGGCGAGGACCGCGATCAGGGCTGCCATGCGCGCTGCTGCTCGTAGCCTGCGATCGCCTCTTCCTGCCGCTGCAGGAAACCGAGCTGGTCGAGCCCGTTCATCAGGCAGTAGCGCGAGAAGCCGTCGACGTCGAACGACGCCGTGTGCCCGTCGGGGAGGCGCACTTCCCGGGCTTCCAGGTCGACCTCGACGTCTTCGCCGGGGTGTTCGACGAGCCGGCGGTGGGTGTCCGCGTCGACGACGACCGGCAGCAGTCCGTTCTTCAGTGCATTGCTGCGGAAGATGTCGGCGATGGAGGTGCTGATCACGACCCGGAAGCCGAAGTCGTGCAGCGCCCACGGTGCGTGCTCGCGCGAGGAACCGCAGCCGAAGTTGCGCCCGGTGACGAGGATGCGCCGCTCGGCGGCACCGGCCTGGTTGAGCTCGAAGTCCGGCCTGGGGCTGCCCTTGTCGTCGTAGCGCCAGTCGGCGAAAGCCGCGTCGCCGAGGCCCTCGCGCGTAGTCGTGGTGAGGTAGCGCGCCGGGATGATCTGGTCGGTGTCGATGTCGTCGTACGGCAGTACGAGGGTGCGCGAACGCACGCGGGTGATCGCATCCATGCCGTTACTCCTGCAGGTAGGGACGCGGGTCGGCGACGCGACCGGCGAGTGCCGTGGCCGCGGCGGTGGCGGGACTTGCGAGCATCGTGCGCGAGCCCGGGCCCTGGCGGCCCTCGAAGTTGCGGTTGCTGGTGCTGACGGCGAGCTGCCCGCGTGGCACCGTGTCGCCGTTCATGCCCAGGCACATCGAGCAGCCCGATTCGCGCCACTCGGCACCAGCCTCGGTGAACACGCGGTCGAGTCCCTCGGCTTCGGCTTCGCGCTTGACCTGCTGTGACCCGGGGACCACGAGCACGCGCACACCCGCGGCGATACGCCGCCCGCGCAGGATGTCAGCGACCTGGCGAAGGTCCGACATGCGCGAGTTCGTGCAGCTGCCGATGAACACGATGTCGACCGGGTATTCCGACAGCGGCTTGCCCGGGGTGACGCCCATGTAGGCGAGCGCCTTGCGAAAGCTCGGATCGCTGCCCTCGGGTACCGGCTCGTCGACCGGGACGACCATGCCGGGGTTGGTGCCGAAGGTGACCATCGGGCGCAGCGACGAGATGTCCAGCGTGACTTCGCGATCGAACTGCGCGTCGTCGTCGGATGGCAGTGCACGCCAGCGCGCGAGTGCCGCGTCCCAGTCGGCGCCCTGCGGCACGCGCGGGCGACCGTGCAGGTATTCGAAGGTGGTGTCGTCGGGTGCGATCATCCCGGCGCGGGCGCCGGCCTCGATGGACATGTTGCAGATCGTCATGCGCTCTTCCATCGACAGCCCTCTAATGGCGCTGCCGCGATACTCGAGCACGTGCCCGGTGCCGCCGGATACGCCGATCCGGCCGATCAGCGCGAGGATGATGTCCTTGGCGCTCACGCCCGGGCCGAGACGGCCCTCGATGTTGACCGCGAAGGTCTTCGGGCGGCGCTGCAGCAGGCACTGGGTGGCCAGCACATGACCGACTTCGGTCGAGCCTATACCGAAGGCGAGGGCGCCGAATGCGCCGTGCGTGGAGGTGTGGCTGTCGCCACAGACGATGGTCTTGCCGGGCTGCGTCGCACCCAGCTCAGGGCCGATCACGTGCACGATGCCGCGGTGGGCGCTGTCGAAGCCGTGCAGCTCTATGCCGAACTCCTCGCAGTTCTTCTCGAACTGCGTGATCTGGCGCGCGGCCTGGGGTTCGGCGACGACTGCAAGGTCGCGGAAGCTGGAGATCGGCACTGTCGGCGTCGAGTGGTCCATCGTCGCCAGCGTGAGATCGGGGCGGCGGACCTTCAGGTTGCGCTCGCGAAGCATCGTGAACGCCTGCGGCGTGGTGACCTCGTGTGTCAGGTGCAGGTCGATGTAGAGCACCGCCGGGTTGTCCTCCGTTTCCGGGACGACGACGTGCTGTTCCCAGACCTTGTCGAATAGCGACTTTCCGCTCATCTTTGCAGTCCTTTCCATGGTGTCGCACTGGCACCCCGCCATCGCACCGGTGGGCTGGCGGGCGAGGGTGGACGGGCGGGCACGGCCGCTGCGCGCGGCTGTGCGTTCAGCGCGTGGCGCTCCGATGCGTCGCGTCCTGGGTGACCGGCTCGAGCCAGCCCCAGCGGTCTTCGGTCTGACCCTTGAACAGGCCGAAGAAGCGTTCCTGCAGCATCTTCGTGATCGGGCCGCGGGTACCGTCGCCGACCTCGAGACGATCCACCGAGCGCACCGGCGTGACCTCTGCGGCGGTGCCGGTGAAGAAGATCTCGTCGGCGAGGTAGAGCATCTCGCGCGGCAGTTCCTTTTCGATGACCTCCAGCCCCGCGTCGCGTGCCAGTGTAATCAGCGTGTCGCGCGTGATGCCGGTGAGGATCGAGTCGGTGGCCGTGGGGGTGAAGAGCTGGCCGTTCTTGATGATGAAGACGTTTTCGCCGGCGCCTTCGCTGATCGTGCCGCGCGTGGTCAGCGCGATCCCCTCGGCAAAGCCCAGGCGCTTGGCCTCGAGGCTGATGAGCTGACTGGAGATGTAATTGCCGCCGGCCTTCGACAGCGCCGGAATCGTGTTCGGCGCGACGCGCTGCCACGACGACACGCACACGTCCACGCCCTGTTCCATCGCATCGGCGCCCAGGTACGCTCCCCATTCCCACGCGGCGATCGCCGTGTCGATGCGGTGGTCGGGTTTGGCCGCGAGGCCGATTTCACCGTAGCCGCGGAAAGACACCGGCCGGATGTAGGCGCCGTTGTCGAGCGCATTCTCGGTGACGACCTGGCAGCACGCGTCGATGAGATCATCGAGCGTCCACGGAATCACGATGCGGTGGATGCGTGCCGAGTCGAACAGCCGGCGCACGTGATCGGTCAGCCGGAACGCGCGGCTGCCGTCCGGTGTGGGGTAGACACGGATGCCCTCGAATACCGACGATCCGTAGTGCAGCGCATGCGACAGCACGTGGACCTGGGCCTGGTCCCACGGCACGAGCTTGCCGTTGAACCAGATGTAGCGACTCTGCTTGATGGCCA
>PWYM01000256.1 GCA_003567855.1 Gammaproteobacteria bacterium
ACAGCTGCGAGCGGCCCAACGCGGCGCAGCCGTGGGACACGTGGCGCGCGCGGCTGCGCAAGTACAAGCGCCGGCTCCTCTACCCCGGCCGGCGCGAACGCGTCGGCTGGAGCGAGAACGGTCCGCGCGGACTGACCCGCGCGGCGCACCACCTCGGCTACGCAGAAGATGCGCTGCCGGCGCTGCACTTCTACCCGGTGGCGTGTCGCGACTGGCGGCTGCTGTTCGCGAGTGACCCCGGCGACAGGCTCGCGTGGCCGGCACAGACACGCGCGGTGCACCTGTGGCACAACATGTTCCGCACGCTGCCGGGCTTCGACAAGAACGCGCGCTTCCCGGACGACTCGCCGTTCGAGCGTCTTGCGCGCGGGATCAGAATCGACGGCTGAGCGACAGCGTCATGCTCGCGACGTTGTAGAAGCTGTCGGGCCGCACGCCCTGCGGGTCCTCGGGCAGCAGGTTGTCACGCGCGACCTTGTACGCGTAGCGAAGCTGCACGCCGAGATCCCAGTTCGGCAGCAGCTCGCGCCACTGCGCCCCGACGCCGCCGTAGATGCCGTACGCCGGCGTCGCAAGGTCATAGCGCGCCGCACCGACGAAGGCGCCGAGCGCAAGCGGACTGTCGAAGCGGTAGCGGTAGTCGATCGCGCGCACCGCGAGCAGCAGGTTGCCGTCCATGTCGTCGAGCTCTACTCGCGTGCCGATGTCGCTGCGCGCACCGACCGCGCGCCGCACGCCTAGCGCCACGTGCGGCGCGACGTCGACGCTCGTCGTCTCGCGCTGGATTTCCTCGATGAGATCGACGGTCACGCGGTTCGCGTTCACGCCCACATCGACGAAGTACTCGACCGCATCACCGGCGCTTGCCGGCAGTTCGCCGGCAGGCACGCGCGCGCGCGGTGCCGGCTCGCCGTGGAACTGCAGGAACGCGCCGACGCGCGTGTAGCCGTCGCCGAAGACATCACGCCCGGCGGTGAGCTCGCCGCCGAGCATGCCCTGTCGCCACGGCTGCGTGTAGCGCAACCGGCCCTCGTGGGCGCGCTGGTAGTCGACCGGCGAGTACGAACGGTTGAGCACGGTACGGTAGCCGAACTCGAGCAGCCCGCCGGGCGGCGCCCGCCACCCGATCCGCAGCGAATGACTGCGCGCGCCCACGCCGTCGCCGAACGCCCGCTCGTCGCCGGCCCAGTGCCCGATGATACGATCCTCGTGCACGAGCCCGTCCAGGTAGGTGCCGTGCACGTACCACGCGTTCTGCCACTCGGTCGCTTCCCACGTGAACTCGAAGTCGCGCCACAGCTGCGGCACCTGCACGCCGACAGACAGCGCGCTGTTGCCGAGCAGGTAGTCGCGCCCGGCCGAGGTGTCCTCACCCGCGTACTCCAGGAAGACCGCAAACGGCGTGCGGCCCGGGAACAGGAAACGGCTCGTGAACGACGCCGCCTGGTTGCCGAAGGCCTCGTCGCGGTCGACGGTCTCGCCGATATTCGAGAACTTTGACGGCTGGAAGAACGCGCGTACCGCGTCGCCGAACGAGTCACCGCCACGTTCGCCACCGCCGTACTGCATGATGCGGTTCACGCCCAGTGACCAGCCGCTGAACGGCTCGATGGACAGCGACGCGCCGGCGAGCCGGGGATAACCCGACGTGAACCCGTCGCCGAAACGGATGCGATCGGACGACGACATGCGCGACACGAACAGCTCGTAGCGAACCCCCCATCGCGTCAGCGGTTCGGGATTCGACAGCGTCGCCGACGGCATCGGCTGCGCCTGGGTCGACAGCAGCATCGCGCCGTCGGTGAACGGCGAAAGCCAGTGACCGCGCCAGCCTACGTCGAGCTGCGCCCACGGCACGCCGACGCTGACACCGGTGCCGAGCGGTACCTCGTCGCCGTCCCAGGCGACACCGCCGAGGTTCACGCGCAGCCAGTCGTAGACCTGAAGATGCGCGCTCGCCGACACCTGCCACGCGCTGTCGATGGGCAGGCCGTGCCGGTTAGGCAGCGCGCGGTCGGCGCCGCCGGCGCCCGCGCCCTCGACGCGCAGGTGCGTGATTGCCGCGCGCGTCGCGTAGCGCCCGAGTTCACGGCCGACGCGCTCGCACAGCGCGCGGTCGACCGCGCATGCCGCGGGCAGCGCCGCCTGCACCCGCGACACCGCCACCGGACGGGTCATCACCGGTTCGTCGGCAAGCAGCAGCACGCGCTCGATGTCGTACTGCAGCAGCGGGTCAAGATTCATCGGCAGGTAGCCGGTCACGCCGTGCGCGGGGCCGGTGCCGACGGCGAACAGCAGACCGATGCCGAGTACCGGTGCGGCCCGGCGCCACGCCCGCGTCACGAGGCGACACCGCCGGCGAGCGGGCGGGACAGCGCGTCGGCCTCGTGCAGTCCGGCGATTGCGGCGAGCACCTCGGGCATCGCGTTGTCGATGCGCAACGCGGCGCCGGCCGCGGCGAGTGCATCGCGGGCGGCATCGTCGTCGAGCAGTGCCAGCGCGCGTGTGGCGATCGCGTCGGCGGCGAGCGGTACACCGGCCGCAAGGCCCGCCTGCTCGAGGCGCCGCAGGCGCAGGCGCTGGTCCGGGACCAGCGCCGTGGCCACGCACGGCCTGCCGAGTGCGGTGGCCTGCAGCAGCGTGTCGCCCCCGTTGCACACCACGAGCCGCGCGGTGCGCAGCAGGTGCATCAGCGTCGGCGTATCGAGGCGCGGCAGGCGATGCAGCGCGGGCGGATCGTGTTCACCGGCGGCGGCGGGCACACCGAGCAGCAGCGTCGGAAGACCGGCGGCGGCGATCCGGGCCGCGGCGCGCCCGACTTCGGCCGGACCGTGCGCGAACCGCGGGTGTCCGCTGCCACCGCCGGGCACGACGAGCACGAAATCGCCCGCCTCCAGGCCATGGGCGGCGAGCAGTTCGGCGCCCTGCGCGGCGGCGGGCTCGGGCAGGACCGTGTCGAGGTGACGCAACCGCGGCTGCTGCAGCCACCAGTGCTTGGTCCGCTCCGACAGCGACAGCGGCCCGGCCATCAGCCGGGGCCACGCGAACCAGTGCTCGTCGAGCAGGCGCATCCACTGCAGCCTGAACGCCCGGTGACGCTGGCGCCGGCGCGAGCTTACGAACACGACGCGCGCGCCGGATGCTCGGGCCGCACGCAGCTGCGCGGTACGACCGGCGTTGTCGAAGATCACGAGTGTGGGCACGAACGCCTCGATGGCCGTGCGCACCTCCGGGGTATGCAGCGTCGGCGACGCCGGCAGCCGGGTCACCGGGTAGGCAAGCTTCGTGGCATAGGGTGCGTGACGGCTGACGAGGAAATGCAGGGCCGCATCCGGCCATCGTCGCGCCACCGCGCCGGCAATGGCCAGCGAGCGCGCATACTCGCCAGACCCATGCGGCGAGGTGACGGGCACGAACATGATGCGCACGACGCTACCGTTACTCCGTAAACGACGCTTTCGCCGCCCTGTATAACACGGACCGCAGGGCCCGCGCGCCGACCGGGGGCGCATGTGAAAACGGGCGCGCCCCCGCGGGGAGCGCGCCCGTTCGGGCATGGACCGCATGCCGGACGGCGTCAGTCGTCGCTGTCCTTGTCGTCCTCGTCCCCGATCTCGTCGGCGTCCTCGCCATCTTCGGCGTCGTCTTCCTTCGCGGCGCGCGGGACGTAGACGCTGACGACCGGGTGGTCATGGCCTTCGCCCTGCTGCAGAGCGAGGATCTCGACGCCTTCAGGCAACGGGATGTCCGACAGGTGCAGCGTGTCGTCGACGTCAAGCGCACTGACGTCGAGCTCCAGATACTCGGGCAGATCGCGCGGCAGGCAGCTGATCTCGATTTCCGTCATCTGGTGGGACACGACGCCACCATGCAGCTTCACGCCGGGGCAGGTCTCGTCGCCGACCAGGTGCAGCGGCACCGAGGTGCGGATCTTCTCGTCGGCCAGCACGCGCTGGAAGTCGAGGTGCAGGATCTTGTCCTTCGACGGGTGACGCTGCAGGTCCTTCAGGATGCAGTCCTGCTCGCGGTCCTCGACGCGGACCTTGATGATTGACGAATAGAACGCCTCGTGGTCGAGGGCCTTCTTGATGTCGTTGTGGTTGAACGCCACCGCCCGCACGGGACGGTTGGCGCCGTAAATTACGGCGGGGACCATGTCACGACGACGCAGGCGGCGGCTCGCACCTTTCCCCACGTCGTTGCGAAACTCGCCCCTGAGCTCGAAACTGGTGCTCATGGCGTATTCCTCAGGTGGAAGTTTGAAAAAGACCTGACCGGAAGGCCGCGACCTGCCTTCAAGTCAAGCCGGCAAGTATAACCCGGCACCCGCTGCTCAGTCGAGATAAAGCGAACTGACCGACTCGGCGTCGGAAATCCGCCGGATCGTCTCGCCGAGCAACTCGGCGACCGACAGCTGGCGGATCTGCGGGCACGCCGCGGCCGCGTCGCTGAGCGGAATCGTGTCGGTGACCACGAGTTCATCGAGGACCGAGTTCGAGAGGCGCTCCACCGCCGGGCCCGACAGCACCGGGTGCGTGATGTAGGCGACCACCCGGGCGGCGCCGTGGTCCTTCAGCGCCTTCGCCGCCTGGCACAGCGTGCCGGCGGTGTCGACGAGATCGTCGACGAGCACGCAGGTGCGGTCGCGCACGTCGCCGATGATATTCATCACCTCCGAGACGTTGGCGCGGGGACGGCGCTTGTCGATGATCGCCAGTTCCGCGTCGTCGAGCCGCCGGGCGAGTGCGCGGGCACGCACCACGCCGCCCACGTCCGGCGAGACGACGATCATCTTCGGGTATTCCTGCTTCCAGACGTCGCCGAGCAGCACCGGTGACGCGTACACGTTGTCCACGGGCACGTCGAAAAAGCCCTGGATCTGGTCGGCGTGCAGGTCGACGGTGAGTACGCGGTCAATGCCGGAGGCGCCGATCAGGTTCGCGACCAGCTTGGCGGTGATCGCCACGCGGCTCGCGCGCGGCCGGCGGTCCTGGCGTGCATAGCCGAAATAGGGAATCACCGCGGTGATGCGCGCCGCCGACGCGCGATGCACCGCGTCGGTAATCGTCAGCAGTTCCATCAGGTTGTCGTTGACCGGCGGGCACGTCGGCTGCACGAGGAAGACATCCTTGCCGCGGATGTTTTCCATGATCTCGACGGTGATCTCGCCGTCGCTGAAGCGACCGACCTGGATCTTGCCCATCGGGACCTGGAGGTGGCGCGCGATATCGCGGGCCAGTCCCGGGTTGGCGTTACCCGAGAACAGCGTGACACTGACCGGATCCAAGGTGATTCCCCGTAGCTGTAGTTATGGACGGCAGGCCGGACGAAAACTGGCTGGGGTGGCAGGATTCGAACCTGCGGTACACGGGATCAAAACCCGTTGCCTTACCACTTGGCTACACCCCAGTGACTCGCCGGTTCATGTCGTGCCGGCTGCCACGAGCGCCCTGAGCGGCGATACGTCGAGGCCGTGCACGAACCAGCCCTCGCAACCGTGGGGCAGACTGGCAAGCAGCCGCTCGGCCTGCTGACGCGTGCACGGCATGAAAACGCAGGCCCCGGTGCCGCTCAGCCGTGGCTCACCGAAGCCGGCAAGCCAGGCGAGCACCTCGCCGATGACCGGATACAGCCGCGTGACGACGCCGGTGCAGTCGTTGCCACCCTCGCCCGCAAGGACGCGCGATATTGTCGTGGGGGGTGTGGAACGTGTCAAATCAGGCGCCTGGAACACCGCCGCGGTCGCCACCGCGGCTGGCGGGCGCACCACGAGGTAGTCCTCGGGCGGCAGATCGACCGGCGTTAGCACCTCGCCGACCCCCTCGGCAAAGGCGTTGTATCCGGCGACAAACACCGGCACGTCGGCACCGAGCGCCAGCCCCAGCCGCTGCAGGCCGGTGGTGCCGACCCGCGTGCCCCAGAGGTGGTCGAGCGCGACCAGCACGGTGGCGGCATCGGAGCTGCCGCCACCGAGCCCGCCCTGCATCGGGATGTGCTTGTGGAGGTGAATGTCGACGCCCCGTTTACAGCCCGTCGCCTGCCGGAGCGCGTGTGCCGCGCGTACGCACAGGTCGTCGTCCTCGGCGACGCCCGGCGCGCCGCGCGCGAGCCGGATGCGGCCGTCGCGCCGGGGCTCGAAGCGCAGGTCGTCGCAGAGATCGATCAGCCGGAACAGCGTCTGCAGGCGGTGGTAACCGTCGTCGCGCCTGCCGATCACGTGCAGCATCAGGTTGAGCTTGGCCGGCGCCGGCCAGGTGCGCGCCCACGCGTCGCCGTTCACGCTCACGTGCGGTCGGGGTCGGCGCGCCACTGGTCGAGGACGATGCGGATCGCGACGTCCTCGCCGTTCATGTCGATGCGTCGCGGCATCAGCTGGCCGTCGTACTCGCGCCAGCCGTGGTACTCGACCTGCCACGCACGCTGGTCGAGGTGCACCGGCAGGCCGTCGTCGTCGAACCGCCACGCGTGCGGATAGGCCGGATCGGCAAGGCCGAGCAGCCAGCGGCGCATGCTCTGCACCGGCAGCGGGTGGCCGAGCAGCGTGCGCAGGTCACGTTCCGGATCGGTGAGCAGCAGCGTCTCGCCATCGCGGCCGATCGCGGTCAGGTGCTCGGGCGGCCCGTAGATGAACACGCCGCCGACACCCAGCGGACCACGGAAGCGTGCCTCGAGCCAGTCCTGGCGCTGGCGCCACTGGAAGCGGCCCTGCACGCTTTCATCGGGCAGCGTCACCGAGAGCCGGCCCTGCGCGGCCCAGTCGTCGAGCGCGAGCAGGTGTGCGCGCCGCGTCTCCCACGCGCCTTCCTCGACCACCGGCGCGACCGCGCAGCCGGCCAGCAGCAGGCCCAGCACCCACGGCGCCGCGCGGCGCATCAATCGAGCAGCCGCTCGCGGAACGGTGCCAGGTGCCGGTCGTCGGGCCAGCGTTCCAGCGCGCGCTCGAGCATGTCGCGTGCTTCGTCGTCCTCACCGCGTGCGAGTCTTACCTCGACGAGGTGCGCGGCGACCTCCGGATCCTGCAGCATGCTCCACGCCTGCTGCAGGTACTCGAGCGCACCGTCGAGGTCACCGAGCCGGTAGAGCACCCAGCCCATGCTGTCGACGATCGCGGCGTTGTCGGGCTCGCGCTCCAGTGCGCGCTCGATCAGCTCGTAGGCGCGCTGGTAGTCCTTGGTCTCGTCGGCGAGCGTGTAGCCGAGCGCGTTGAGGTAGAGCGGCGAGTCGGGCGACGCCTCGAGCAGGCGTTCGAACTCGCGAATCGCCTCGTCCACGCGGTCGAGGCGCACGTGCAACAGCGCACGCTGGTAGCGCAGCAGCGGATGGCCCGCATGCGCGTCCAGGCCCTCGCGGTACCAGTCGAGCGCGTCGCCGTAGCTGCCCGCCTCGATCTCGCGCTGTGCCAGCGCCGCGTAGACGCCGGCGCGGCCCTCGAGCAGCGACTCGTCACCGGGTCGCTCAAGGAGAAGCGCGTCGAACACCGACAGCGCCTCATGGTCACGGCCCTCGTCGACGAGGATGCGTGCCCGCGCGCCGCGCATCGCCTCCTCGTACCGCGGGCTCGCGCGGCCGAAGTCCTCGAGGTGACGCAGCGCGGCGTCGGCCCGGCCGCGCTGCTGCTCGAGGCGCGCGACGCGCAGCTGCGCCTCTACGGCATGCTGGCCCGTCGTCACCCGCGACAGGTTGCGCACGGCCTGCATGTC
>PWYM01000095.1 GCA_003567855.1 Gammaproteobacteria bacterium
AAGGCGATGAGCGTGGACAAGAACAAGCGCCACCAGAGCATGGACGAGCTGCGCGACGCGCTTGAGACGTTCATGCACAGTGCCGGCTGAGGGCCGCCGATGCCTAGAATAGATTCGTTCCTTAAGCTCGGCCTCGCGCAGGGTTGCTCCGACGTGCACCTCGCCGTGGGCGTCCCGCCGATGCTGCGCATGCACGGCGACCTGATGCCGATCAAGTTCCGCGACCTCGGTGACACCGAGCTCGAAAGCTATCTCACTGAAATTCTGACCGAGAGCCAGAGCGAACACTTCCGCCATGGCCATGACCTGGATTTTTCATACGTCAGCGAAGACGGCGGACGCTTCCGCGTGAACCTGTTTCGCAAGGACACCGGGCTCGGGGCCACCTTCAGGCACGTACCGGCCGACATCCCGACCATCGACAGCCTCGGCCTGCCGCCGCTGATCCGCGACCTCTGTGACCATCACCAGGGCATGATTCTCGTCACCGGCTCCACCGGCACGGGCAAGTCGACCACGCTCGCGGCAATGATCAACCATCTCAACAGTACCCGCGCGCTGAACATCATCAGCCTGGAAGACCCGATCGAATTCGTGCACCCCAGCAAGCAGTCGCAGGTCATCCAGCGCGAACTCGGCACGCACATCCCGTCGTTCGCCGGCGGCGTGCGTGCGGCGATGCGCCAGGACCCGGACGTGATTCTCGTCGGCGAACTGCGCGATGCCGAGACCATCCGCTGGGCGATGACCGCCGCCGAGACCGGTCACCTCGTACTCGGCACGCTGCACACCACCGGTGCCGTGAAGACCATCGACCGCATCATCGACGCATTGCCGGCGGAGGAGCGCGAACAGACCAAGAGTTTCCTCGGCCAGAGCCTGAACGCCGTCATCACGCAGGCGCTGGTCAAGACACCTGACGGGCGCGGCCGCCGCGCGGTGCTCGAGATCATGCTGATGACGCGCGCCATCGCCAAGCTCATCATGACCGACCAGACACACCAGATTCCCACGCAGCTGCAGACCAACCGCGACCTCGGCATGCAGACACTCGACCAGGCGCTGCTCGACGGCATCCGCGCGAAGACGCTCGATGCCGACGACGCCTACCGGTACGGCGTGGAAAAGAAGGCCTTCGAGCGCTTCGTCACCGATACCGGCGTACTCGCGAAGAGCGAGTTCAGCCGTCCGGGAGGTGCATCGAGGTGAACATGGTCGACGACTACCTCGCGCGGGTGCGCGAAGGCGACGGGTCGGACCTGCACTTTCTCGCCGGCGACCCGCCGCGCATGCGCCGTTACGGAGACCTCGTCGACATCGAACCTGCACGCCTCGATGCCCAGTCGGTGCACGACGCCCTCTACCGCATCATGCCCAAGGCCACCCAGCAGACCTTCGAACGCCATGACTCGGCGGATTTCGCATACTCGGTGCCGGATCTGGCACGCTTTCGCGTCAACGTCTTCCGCCACATCAACGGCATGGGCGCCGTGTTTCGTGCGATCCCCAGCCAGGCGCTGACGCTCGAAGAGCTGAACATGCCGGCCGCGGTTTACAACCTCACCCGGCACACCAACGGCCTGATTCTCGTCACCGGCAAGACCGGCTCGGGCAAGTCCACGACGCTGGCGGCGATGGTCGATGCGCTCAATCGCCGGCTCAAGGGCCACCTCCTGACCATCGAGGATCCCATCGAGTTCGTGCACCAGCGGCGCAACTGCCTGATCAGCCAGCGCGAGGTCGGCCTGCACACACCGACCTTCGCGGCGGCACTGCACTCGGCACTGCGTGAAGACCCGGACGTGATCCTCGTCGGCGAAATGCGCGACCTGGAAACCATCAGCATTGCCGTGACCGCAGCCGAGATGGGGATCCTGGTGATGGGCACGCTGCACACCAACGGCGCGGCGCCCACCGTCGACCGGATCGTCAATGCTTTTCCCGCCGACAAGCAGCCACATATTCGGACCATGCTCTCCACTTCGCTGCGCGGGGTCGTCTCGCAACAGCTGATCAAGCGCAAGGATGGCAAGGGCCGCGTCGCGGCGCTCGAGATCCTGATCAACACATCGGCGGTCTCGAACCTCATCCGCCAGGGCAAGCTCGACCAGCTCGAAACCACGATGCAGTCGGGCGCCGCCGCGGGCATGCGCACCATGGATGGCGCGCTGCGCGAACTCGTGAACCAGCGCATGATCAGCGGCCACGACGCCTACCTGAACGCGCTCAACAAGCCCGCCTTCGAGGACGTCAAGGACCTGACGAACTGACCGCGGCGGCAACCGCCGCGCCACCACGACCACGGAACCGATGCCTGAATCACCCCGCAAGCTGCTCGTGACCAGTGCCCTGCCGTATGCCAACGGCGAAATCCATCTCGGGCACCTCGTCGAGTACATACAGACCGACATCTGGGTGCGCTTCCAGCGCCTGGTCGGCAACCATTGCGTGTACGTCTGCGCCTCCGACGCGCACGGCACGCCGATCATGATCAAGGCGGAGCAGGAAGGCGTGAGTCCCGAGGCGCTGATCGACGCGGTGAGCGAACGGCATCAGCGCGACTTTGCCGAGTTCATGATCCGCTTCGACAACTTCCACAGCACGCATTCCGTGGAAAACCGCGAGATCGTCTCGCGCATCTACGAGGCGCTGAAAGCGGGCGGCCACATCGAACGCCGCACGATCACGCAGGCCTACGACGAGCAGCGCGGCATGTTCCTGCCCGACCGCTTCGTGCGCGGCACCTGCCCGTCGTGCGGCGCCGCCGACCAGTACGGCGACAGCTGCGAGGTCTGCGGCGCCACCTATGCACCGACCGATCTCAAGGACCCCGTCTCCATCCTGTCGGGCACCCGGCCGGCCGCACGTGACTCCGAACACCTGTTCTTCCGACTCTCGGACTTCGCCGAACTGCTCGAGGAGTGGCTGGGCGGCGACCGGATCCACCCGAGCCTCGCGGCCAAGCTGCGCGAGTGGTTCCGAAGCGGACTGCAGGACTGGGACATCTCGCGCGACGCGCCCTACTTCGGCTTCCCGATCCCCGGTGAAACCGACAAGTACTTCTACGTGTGGCTCGACGCCCCGGTCGGCTACATGGCGAGTTTCCGCCACCTCTGCGAACGCGAACCCGAACTGGACTTCGACGCGTGGTGGCGCCCGGGCAGCGACACCGAACTGCACCATTTCATCGGCAAGGACATCGCCTATTTTCACGCGCTGTTCTGGCCGGCGGTGCTCGCCGGCAGCGGCTACCGCACGCCTACCGCGGTGCACGTACACGGCTTCCTGACGATCAACGGGCAGAAGATGTCGAAGTCACGCGGGACATTCATTACCGCGCGGCGTTATCTCGACCATCTGCATCCCGAGTACCTGCGTTACTACTACGCGGCCAAGCTCGGCCCCGGCGTGGACGATATCGACCTGAGCCTCGACGACTTCGTCGCCCGGGTCAACGCGGACCTCGTAGGCAAGGTCGTCAACATCGCCAGCCGTTGCGCCGGCTTCATACACCGCGTCGCCGACGGCCGACTGTCGGACGAACTCGAATCGCCCGATCTGCAGGCGGAGTTCATCGCCGCCGCGGATACGATCGCCGCCGCCTACGAAGCGCGTGAATTCTCGCGTGCGATGCGCACGGTCATGACGCTCGCCGACCGCGCAAACCAGTACATCGACACCCACAAGCCTTGGGTAATGGCCAAGACCCCCGGCAATGAGGCCGCCGTCGCCGCCGTATGCTCGCAGGGGCTCAACCTGTTCCGGCTGATCGTGCTCTACCTCAAGCCGGTACTGCCACGCCTCGCCGCCGACGCGGAGCACTTTCTTGGCGTCACGCCGATGCACTGGGAGACCCGCCACGCACCGCTGCTCGGTCACGAGATCGCGAAATTCAAGCCGTTGCTGCAGCGCGTGACCGCCGAACAGGTGGCGGGCCTGGTCGAGGCCGAATCTTCGGCAAACTGAAGGCTGCGCAGGGCTTGCGCGCTACAATGGGCGCCATGCCCAACGAGAGCGCGCAGACGTGACCGAGCTGCTGCTGATCATCGTGGCGACCGTGCTCGTCAATAACCTGGTCCTGGTGAGTTTTCTGGGCCTGTGCCCGTTCATGGGCGTGACCCGCAGTCCCGAGGGCGCGACCGGCATGGCGCTCGCGACCGGCTTCGTGCTCACGCTTTCGTCAGCGGTCGGTTACCTGCTCTACACGTGGGTACTCGTGCCGCTGTCACTCGAGTTTCTGCGCACGCTGGTATTCATCCTCGTGATCGCCGGCCTGGTGCAGCTCACCGAGCTCACGGTGCGCGCGACCAGCCCCCTGCTCTACCGCGTACTCGGGCTCTACCTCCCCCTGATCACCAGCAACTGTCTCGTGCTCGGCGTCGCGCTGCTGAACCTCACCGCGGCCGACAGCTTCGTCCAGTCGGTGGTCTTCGGTGCCGGCGCCGCGGCCGGATTCGCGCTGGTGATGGTGCTGTTCGCGGGCCTGCGGCAGCGGCTCGAGGGTGAGCAGGTACCGGTACCATTCCGCGGTGCGGCACTCGCGATGATCACCGCCGGCCTGATGTCCATGGCCTTCATGGGCTTTATTGGCCTGGTGCCCACGTGACGCTCGCCTGGGCGGTCATGGTGCTAGGCGGCATCGCGCTGGCGCTCGGCGTCGGCCTCGCGATTGCGGCACGGCGCCTGCGTGGCAGCGATGACGACCTCGTCGAACGGATCGATGCGCTGCTGCCACAGACGCAGTGCGCGCAGTGCGGTTATCCCGGCTGCCGGCCCTATGCCGCGGCGATCGCGGCCGACGAGGCACCGGTCAACCTGTGCCCGCCCGGCGGACAGTACACCGCTGACCGGCTCGCGCGCCTGCTTGGCCGTGAGCCCGAACCGCTCGACCCGTCGCGCCCGGCGCCCGTACCGCCGCAGGTTGCAGTCATCGACGAGACGCGCTGCATCGGCTGTCACCTCTGCGTGCAGGCCTGTCCGGTCGACGCGATCGTAGGCAGCCACCAGATGATGCACACGGTCATCGCCAGCGAATGTACCGGCTGCGAGCTGTGCCTGCCACCGTGCCCGGTCGACTGCATCGCGCTCGTCGCAACACCGGCGCGCGCGCAGCCGCGTACGGCAAGGCCCGTGCGCGCGGTGGCAACGGAGGCGCTGCAATGAGTATCGATGCGCTGGCCGGAGACGGGCGGCTCGTCGGCGGCGTCGCGATCGAGGCCCGCAAGCGCCAGTCCACCGCACGCGGCGTGCTGGCGTTACCGATGCCGGCGCAGCTCTGGCTGCCACTGGCCGACGGCCCCGGGGGCATGCTCGAACCGCAGGTCGGGGCCGGCGACCGGGTCTGGCGCGGGCAGCCGCTCGCTACGGGCGGGGGCGCGCTCGGGGTCACGCTGCATGCGTCGACCTCGGGCCGCGTGCGAGAAATCGTCGAGCGGCCGGTTGCCGACCCGCGGCGCAGTACCGCGCCATGCGTGATCGTCGAGCCCGACGGAGACGACCGCGCATGGTCAGGGCTTGCACCACCGGACCCCGCGCAGTGGCGCGATGATGCAGACATCGCACGGGCGCTCGCCGGTGCCGGGCTCGCGGGGTTGGGCGGCGCCGTCTATCCCACCGGTGCGAAGGTTGCCGCGGGCCGGGTACGTGGCCTGCGTTCTGTCATCCTCAATGGTGCCGAATGCGAGCCGTACATCAGCTGTGATGATCTTCTGATGCGCAACCACGCCGACGAGGTGCTCGCCGGCGCGCTGGCGCTGCTCGCGCTGACCGGTGCAGAGCGCGCTTACGTCGCGCTCGAAGACGACAAGGTCGACGCATTGGCCGCGCTCGAGGCGGCACTCGTGGGCCTCGATGCCGCCGACCGGATCACGCTGGTCACGGTGCCGACGATCTATCCCACCGGGGGCGAACGCCAGCTGATCCAGCTGATTACCGGCGAGGAAGTCCCGTCCGGCGGTTTTCCGGTCGATCTCGGCCACCTCGTGCAGAACGTCGCGACGGCGGTGGCCGTGTACCGCTTCCTCGAGCGTGGCGAGCCGCTGACCGGGCGCATCACCACGGTCACCGGCGGCGGCGTCGCCGAGCCGGCCAACCTCAGGGTGCCACTCGGCGCGCCGGTCACGGCGCTCGTCGACGCGTGCGGTGGCTACACCGATGCCGCCTGGCGGCTGATCGTCGGCGGCGGCATGACGGGGCTGGCGATGGCACACGACGACTTTCCCGTCACCCGCGCGACCAACTGCGTGATCGTCGCCGCGCGCGACGAGGTGCGAACGACCGATGACGCGCTGCCATGCATCCGCTGCGGCGACTGCTCGCGGGCGTGCCCGGCGACGCTGATGCCGCAGCTGCTTCACTGGTCCGCCGCGCGCAACGAAACCGCGACCCTGCAGACGCTGGGGCTGTTCGACTGCATCGAATGCGGCTGCTGCGATGTCGTCTGCCCCAGCCATATTCCGCTGACCGAGCAGTTCCGCACTGCCAAGCGTCAGCTTCGCCAGGCCAATGCCGACCGCCAGCGCGCCGAACACGCGCGCGCGCGGCACGAAGCGCGCGATGCACGGCTCGAACGCCGCACCCGCGAGCAGGAAGCAGCGCTCGCCGAGCGCCGCGCTGAGGTGCAGCGCCCCGAAGCCTCCGGCGAGGCCATCGCCGACATCATGGCGCGCGTACGCCGCCGCCGTTCGAAAAACGACGCGAACAGGGATGCCGACCCGTGAGGCGGTTCGAGACCGCACCCGCACCGCACCTGCCGGTACGGCCCACGGTGCCGGGCATGATGCTCGAGGTCCTGTGTGCGCTGATTCCGGCCACGCTGGTCCACGTCTGGTACTTCGGGCCGGGACTGCTGATCAATATGGGCGTTGCGGTGACCTGTGCGGTCGCCGCCGAGGCGTTGATGCTGCGTCTGCGCGGCCGCGACCTGATGCCGTGGCTCGGCGACGGCAGCGCGGTGGTCGCCGCAGTGCTGTTCGCATTCACGCTGCCGCCGCTGACACCGTGGTGGATCACCGCGACCGGCATGATCTTCGGCATCGCGGTGGCCAAGCACCTGTATGGCGGTCTGGGCTTCAACGTGTTCAATCCGGCCATGGCCGGCTACGCCGTCGTGCTGATCTCGTTTCCGGCCCACATGACGCAGTGGCTGCCGCCGGTGATGGGCGATCTCGACTACGACGCGCCCGGCGTGCTGCAGACTTTCGCCTACATGCTGACCGGGCACCTGCCCGGGCACGAATCGCTCGATGCGCTCACGCGTGCAACGCCACTGGACGCGGTACGTACCGGTGTCGGAGAAGGCCGCAGCGTCATCGAGATCACCGCGGGGCCGTTATTCGGCGACTTCGGCGGCCGCGGCTGGGAGTGGATCAACAACTGGATCGCGCTGGGCGGGTTCTACCTGCTGTGGCGCGGCGTGATCCGCTGGCACATCCCGGTGGCGATGCTCGCGACGATCATCCTGCTGTCTACACTGTTCTTCTTCATCAACCCCGACCGCTATGCGGGACCGGGTTTCCACGTGTTCACCGGCGCGACGCTGCTTGGCGCCTTCTTCATCGCGACCGATCCGGTCTCGGCTGCGGCGTCGAACACCGGACGCCTGATCTACGCCGTCGGGATCGGCGCGCTGACCTGGATCATCCGCACCTGGGG
>PWYM01000239.1 GCA_003567855.1 Gammaproteobacteria bacterium
ACGCCCACTCCGCCGGACCGTGAGCGAAGCGCTGCAGCCACCAGCGGCTGAACGCGACCTGCAGCGCGAAGAACCCCACGCACAGCACCGGGTGCCACGCGCGCGGCACCTGCCCCCACAGACCCAGCCCGTAGCCGTAGAACACGAGGCTCCAGACCGCTGACTGCAGCAGGTAGTTGGTCAGCGCCATGCGGCCCACGGGCGCCAGCCACCGCAAGCGGTCGGCCGCGAGCACCACCGCGGACAGGTAGCCGAGTGACAGCACGACCCCGGCCGCGGTCGCCGCGATCGCGCCCAGCGCGAGCGTCGGCGTGGGCACGAAAAGGTCCCGGCCGGCAAGCAGCGCGGTCGCGAGCGCCGCGAGCGGCAACCCCGCGAGCAGGCCGAGCCTGCGCCAGCGCGCCAGGAACCGGCGATGCGCCGCCGGATCGGCGAGCACCCCCGACTCGAACAGCCAGCGGCCCAGCAGAAAGAACCCCAGTACCGTGGGCAGCCAGATCCAGCCGGCATCGGCGGCCATGACTGCGACGTCGCGCCAGCGCTGCACGACGTTGTCGGTGAACGTCCCGGTCGCATGCACGCGCGCGGCCGACTCGACCGACGCCAGCACCGTCGAGCGCTGCGCCTCGATCGTGCTGCGCACCTCCTCGGCCGCCGCCGGGTCGGCGCGGTCGAACGCGACACCGGCCGCGACCAGCAGCGCCAGCAGCGTGGCCGGCAACGCGATCAGCGCCACGCCCCAGCGCCACAGGCGCGTGACCGGTGTGCCGGCAAACAGCAGCAACATCGCGAGTGCTGCGAACGCGTAGAGCACCAGGATGTCGCCGGACCACGCCAGCGTCACGTGGGCGGCGCCGAACAGCGCAAGCCCTGCGAGTCGACGCAGATACACGGCCCTGAAGGCGCGTGCCGCAGCCGCCGCGCGCGCGGCCATCAGCGCGAAGCCGATCCCGAACAGCATCGAGAACAGCGGGTAGAACTTGCCCTCGGCGAGCCAGTGGACAATGCGGTCGACGACCAGGTCGACGCCGGCGAGCGACGGGTCGCTGCCGACGGCCATCGTCTGTACCGGCCGTGTGAACCACTGGAAGTTCACCAGCAGCACGCCGAACAGCGCGAAGCCCCGCAGCACGTCGAGGTGTACGAGCCGGCGGTGCGGCGGCGTGGTGACCGGTTGCGGGTCGCCGGCGTGCATCGGTCCTCAGCGGACGCGCGGTCCGTCACATCATGGGCCCCGCGCGATGATGGCCTCGGCGTGCGCCGGATGCAAAAACGGGCCGGGAGATTACGCTCCCGGCCCGTCCGCGATTCAGTCGCGGGGTGCGCGCCTCACCGCAGGCACGCGCTCCGTCAGTTGCCGTCCGGGCCCTCGCCTGGAAGCTCGTCGAACATCTGCTCCGGATCCTCGCCAGCACCGTCGGGCTCTGCGGCAGGCGCCTCAAGCTCGTCGCGCGTGACATCCGGCACACCGTTGTCACGGATCCGGATCCTGTCGAGCTCCGGATAGTCGGCGAGCATGCTCACGCCGTACAGCGGCTGGTTGGCGCCCTGGTGACAGGTCTGGCAGTTGGTCTTCGGGGCATCACGATGATGCGGGCCGAGCTGCGACTCCGGGTAGACCGGCTCGAGCGGCACGAGGTAGTCGACGTTGAGGTCGCGGACCATCTGTATCCCGTGCCAGGCGTTCTCGCGCGTCGGCGGGCTCGACTCCCAGGCGACAAACGAACGTGAATTGTGGCAGTAGGTGCAGTTCACGCCGAGCGACTCCGAGAAGTGCATCATCAGACCGTAGGTCTTCTCGGTGTCCATGATGTTGCGCGGGTTGGTGCCGTCGGGCAGCGCGGTCGTCGGGATCACGCGGATGCTTTCCGGCTCGTCGACGAAGAAGGCCGAGAACGGATCGCGCGGCAGAGACGAGTAGCCCACCGAGGCGCTCGCGATGTTCTGGCCGGCGCGGCTGGCGGCCATGCCGCCGGCCTGTGGCGGGCCATCATCCTTGAACCACACGTATTCGGGCACCGGCTGACCTGCATGGCAGGTGTAGCAGGTGACGCCGGTGTCGCCGACGTGGTCGCTCCAGTTGTCGTTGATGTGCTTGGTCATCTCCATCATGCGCCGCGACACCACCTTGGTGTAGATGTCGTCTGACGCGAGGTTGTCGGGGATGTGGCAGTAGTTGCAGCCCTGCTCGGGTGACACCCACTCGGTCATCGCCGTCATGAGACGGTTGAACTCGGTGATCGACAGATCGCCGACGACCTGCACGTTCTCGTAGACATCACCGGCCCTGCCGCCGCCCGGCTGCGTCGGTGGCAACGGTTCGGGCGCCTGCAGGCGATCGCGCTTCTCGGCCTCGCGGCGAGGATTCTTGACCTCTTCCATGCCGGTGCCGCGATAACCGACCTGCTCGGTCTCCATCGACGGAAACTCGCAGGCTGCGAGCAGCAGCGTCGTTCCCGCGATTGCCGCGGCCGCGCCGAGGAGCCTCTTGCTCATGTGGTTACTCATTGTCCCGCCCCCTGGTTCAGCGTGGGGTCAGTGCCGCCCAGATCCGGATACTCGGGGACCAGGCCGTGCTGGATACCCCACAGATACCAGTTGTCGACGACCGTGCCTGTGAGAAGGATGCCGATGCCGCCGGTCAACGGGGTCAGCACCGCGAACCACCAGGCCCAGCGATGGATCGACTCCATCGTCGCGTTGAACCCCATCGTCCAGCGCCAGAACAGCGCGGCGCGTTCCGATGCGGTACCGCGATCGGTGATCTGCTCGATTTCGCGCTCACCGCCGTAGCGCCCGACCGCAAGAATCGTCGCGCCGTGCATCGCGAACAGCAGCGTTGAGCCGTAGAGGAACGCGATCGACAGCATGTGGAACGGGTTGTAGAAGAGGTTGCCGTACTTGATCGAGAACGCGGCCGTCCAGTCGAGGTGCGGGAAGATGCCAAATGGCACCGCTTCGCCCCAGCTGCCCATCAGCAGCGGTCGGATGAAACCCAGCACGAGGTAGAGCCAGATCGCCGCGGCGAAGGCCCAGGCCACGTGGGTGCCCATACCGAGCGCGCGGGCGCGCCGGTACATGCGTACCCACCAGAGCAGGATCGACGTTGTCAGGAAAAAGCCCGCCATCAGCCACCAGCCCCCCTCGGCGAGCGGTGGTATGGACAGCCCGTACTCCGGCGCCGGCGGCTCGAGCCCGAGCCAGAACAGCTGGCGCACGAACTCGATGGGACTCCAGTTCACCTGTGCCCAGAAGTTGAAGCCTATGATCAGGAAGGCGATGACACCGGCAGCGAGCGACGCGACGCCGAGCGTGCCGAGGTAGATCGGCCCGATCTGCGCGTTGCCGATGCGCCCGAGCAGGTGGACCATCTGCGGCGTCCCGACGCGCGCGGAGTGACCGCGCGGCAGGGGCACGCCCGCCTCGGGCGCCGCCTCGACCTGGACCTGGGTAAATATGTTCTGGTATTCGGCCATGGTGGTTCCCCCTACGCCCAGATCGGCAGTTCAAGCCACCAGTTCCACCATTCCGGCCACCCTCGGGTCCAGAAGGGTCCACTGATGATGATGCACACGGCGCTCCAGAAACCTGCATTGAGCGCCAGGAACAGCCCGAGGCGATGGATGCCCAGCGTGCCGATGGAGTAACCGATGGTGTCGCGGAAGAAGGTGTCCTCGTGCTCGGGAGACTTCACCGCCTCGCCCTTCTTCGGGTTGGTCGCCGACAGAATCAGCGAACCATGCAACGACAGCGCAAAAGTGGTCGCGAAGAAGAAGCTCACCGCAATCATGTGCGCCGGGTTGTAATGAAAGTGCAGGTACTGGTAGCCGACGTTCGACACCCAGTCGAGGTGGCTCAGGATCCCGTACGGAAAGCCGTGCCCCCAGGCGCCCAGCAGCACCGGGCGGATCACCACAAGGCTGAAGTACGCGAAGATCGCCACCGAGAAGGCGATCGGTATGTGATAGCCCATGCCGAGCTTGCGGGCGATTTCGGCCTGGCGCAGCGCCCACGATATGAACGCACCCAGCGCACATATGGTGACGAGCTGCCAGATACCCCCCTCGGTGAGTGGCGCGAATCCCAGCCCGTACTCGAGATCAGGCGGCGCGATATTGATCTGCCACAGGTTCCACGTGGGCCCCAGTGACGCGCCGTAGGCCAGCAGCAGGGTGCCCACCACGGAGAAAAATATCGTCAGGATGCCGAAGAACCCCACGTAGAACGGTCCGACCCAGAAGTCGAACAGGTCGCCTCCCACAAGCGTCCCGCCCCGGACCCGGTATTTTCTTTCGAAGCTCAGCATCGACATTGTGTCAACCTCCGGTCAGCGGGCACCGCGCCGTGGCGCGGGGTCGTTCACCCGCCTCAGCATCCTCGGGAGGCGGGTCGGCCGGGGCATCGCACCGGCCTTCCCACCGCCCTTGGACAGGAACGCTAGGCGATCCGGTGTCCCGTCATCTCTCTTGAATACGCTACTGCCGGCATCGGCTCGGAATACACGGCAGCCGGAGCGGCGGCCTGTGGATCCTGAAGCCAGTTGAAGCGGTCCGTACTCAGCAGGATGAAGTGAATCACCAGTGCCAGCGCGAAAAGAAACGTGAAAAGCCCGATAAGCGCCCTGCGCGGATCGAACATCAGCCATATACGCCACATGTCACACCCTCCTCACAGTTGGCCCCAGGGCTGCCACATCCATGCAAGGATGTGAGCAATGATGGCGATCACCGTGAAGACGATGAAGCTGGTCATGAAAATTCCATGAAACTCCTTCGCTTCGTCTTCGGTGAGCCCCGAGAGGGAACCCGTTCTTTCGTCAGACATACTTTTTCCTCCAGATAGCCGTTATGGCCTGAGCGGCCGGACCCTTGAGTCCGACCCCGTTCGCGGCACACCACGCATGGCGCGCCTCGAATTCCCCGCCGGCTTATCGCCAGCCTTCACTCGCCGATGCAGTCTTCGCACCAGCGACTCAATACGTGTATGCGTACGGCACAAAAGTACGTGCGGCCCGGCGCGCTTCCTGGACCACCGAGCGATAACCCCCGGGGCCCGGGGGCCACGGGCGCCAGCGCCAGGCGACGCAGCGTGCACACGCGGCGACCACCAGGAACACCATGAAACTCGCGGCCATCACCAGCCGCGCCTCGCGGCCTTCCGAATGCATGCCCGGCATTCGTGCGTCTCGTCTCACTGCGGCCATGACCTGTCCTCCGTACCGACCCGAGGGTCCTGTCTGTTGCGAACCCGCGCGCTCAGGCGGCGCGCAGCCCGCCAAGCACGCCGCGGGTGGCCTCCACCCGCGCGCTGTTCACCCGCTCTTCACCCGCGTCGCGCGCGGCCGCCTCGACGGCATCGCGCAGGCGTTTCGCGGCTGAAATCCTGACCAGTATCGGGAGCGACGCGACCAGCCTGTCGAAGGTCTCGCGCGCGTCTTCGTCCCATGAAAGTTCCCGGTGCAGCCGCGACGGCGTAGCGTCGACGCGGTCCATGTCCGTGGCCAGCGGCAGGATGTGGAACAGCGCGTCGAACAGCGCGTTGCACACTTCCTGCACGAGCCAGGTCGCACCGCCGTAGCCCATGAACGGCGACCCGGTGTGGCGCCGGATGATGGCACCCGGGAAGGACGCCGGGATGTACATCGCGCGCCCGCCGATCTCGGCGAGATACATGCGCTCGTTGTAGCTGCCGAACAGCACCAGTGGCGTCTGCTCCTGTACCGCACGACGTACCGCTTCGTTGTCGGGCTTGACGCCGGCGCTGCGCGAGAACGAAAACGTGCACGGCAGGCCGAGCTCGGTCTCGAGGAAATTGCGCACGCCGCGTGCGTAGGTCTCGTTGGCGACGATCGCGAAACTCGCGGTGCCGAAGAAGTCCTGCGTCACCGAGCGCCACAGGTCCCACAGCGGCTTGATCGTCGTGTGCTTCTCGCGCTCGATGAACGGTTGCGGGTCGATGCCGACGAGCTCGCCGAGCTTCTCGAGGAACAGCGTCGTGCTGTGCAGCCCGATCGGCGCCTGCAGGTACGGGCGCTCGAGCACCTCGCAGAGCTGGCGGCCGAACTCGCGGTACATGCAGATGTTGACCTCGGCATCAGCGAGCTGCTTGATGTCGGCGAGGTGACTGCCGAGCGGAAACACCATGTTGACCTCGCAGCCCACGCCCTCGAGCAGGCGACGGATCTCGGCGAGATCGGAGGCGGAGTTGAACATGCCGTAGGCGGGGCCAATGATGTTGACCTTCGGTTTTTCGCCCTCGGCGCGCGGCTTCACCGCCGGAATCTTCTTCCTGCCGTACTCGGTCCACAGCCACGTGAGCGCACGGTCGGCACTCTGCCACTGGTCCTCGTCGATGGTGCGCGGCAGGAAGCGCTTGATGTTCGTGCCCTCGGGCGTCACGCCGCCGCCGATCATCTCGGCAATGGAGCCGGTGACGACCACCGCGGGCAGGTCGGGATCGAGCGTCGCGTGGGCGCGCTTCATCGCGCCCTCGGTGCCGTCCTGGCCGAGCTCGTCTTCGGACAGGCCGGTGACGACGATCGGCAGTTCGTGCGGCGGCAGGCCATCGGTGTAGTGCAGCACCGACGTGACCGGCAGGTTCTCGCAGCCGACGGGTCCGTCGATCACGACCTGCAGCCCCTTGACCGCGGTGAAAACGTACACCGACCCCCAGTAGCCGCCGGCGCGATCGTGGTCGAGCACGAGCATCAGACCATCTCCTGAGACTTGCGCTTGGCGGCCGCCTTGTCGAGCTGGCGGCGGTAGCGCTTGCGGAATTCCGGTCGCTCCACGGGGGTGTCTTCCCAGACCCCGGCGGTGTCGCCGGTGCCCACGCCGGCGAAGAACTCGCGCATGCGGTCGAAGCGCGCGCGGTTGCCGATCGCGTTGTTGATCACCTGCGCGAGCGAGCCGGCACCGGCGATGCCGAACAGCGGCCGGGCCGAGATCAGGTTCGTGAAGTACAGGCCGGGAATCGCGAGTTCCTTGGCCTTCTGCACGACCGGCGTGGTGCCGATCGCGAGATCGGGACCGAACTCGTGCATCGCGGCTACGTCCTGTTCGAGCGACGCGCGGTACTGCACGCGGCAGCCGCGGGCCTCGAGCCAGTCGCGGTCGGGCTCCGACCACGGCGTGCGCGGGCACGCGGTGCCTACATAGGGCACTTCGGCACCGCTCTCGATGAGCAGGCGCGCGACCAGCAGTTCAGAACCCTCGTAGCCGGAAAGCGTGACGCGGCCGCGGATCGGTGTGGCCGCGAGCGCCTCGCCGATTGCCGGCAGGAAGCGGTTCTTCGCGGCGTCGATGCGATCACGCGCAATGCCCGCGATCTCGCCGACGGCGTCGAGCCAGGCGGCGGTGCCGTCGCGCCCGACCGGCGCCGAGCCGAATACGGGGCGGCCGGCGCGTTCGAACTCGCGCACCGAAGCGGTGTAGAACGGATGGACCGCGGCGACCGCGACGCAGTCGAGCGCGCCGTACAGTTCGCGCCACTCGCGCGTGGGCACCACCGGCCCCGCGGCGAGTCCGAGTGGCTCGAGCAGCGCACCGATGCCGACCGGATCGGCCGGGAACATCTCGCCGAGCAGTGTCACCGTCGGGCGGTCGCCGACACCGGCGCGCGGCGACGCGACCGGGCCCTGCTCGGCTTCCTCTCGCGCATAGGCGAGCATCGCACCGGCCAGGATGTCTTTCGCTTCCGCGTGCGTGGGCACACCGAAGCCGGGCACGTCGATCCCGATGATGCGCACGCCGTTGATGGTCTTCGGCAGCAGCCGCAGCGGCACGCCGGACGCGGTCGGCACGCAGAGGTTGGTGACGACGATAGCGTCGTAGGCCTCGGGGTCTGCAAGGTCGTGCACCGCGTCGCGGATGTCCTCGAACAGCTTGCCGGTGACCAGCGTCTCTGAATTGAACGGCACGTAACCGACGGTGCGGCGCGCGCCGTAGAAATGCGACGTGAAGGTCAGGCCGTACACGCAGCACGCCGATCCCGAAAGCACCGTCGCGGTGCGGCGCATGCGCAGCCCGACGCGCAGCGAGCCGAACGCCGGACACATGCTCTGTGGCTGGTCGTGCGGACCCACCGGGTAGTCTTTCGCGTAGCGCTCAAGCGCCTCGCCGTTGCCGGCGGCCTCGGCGCGCGCGCGCATCTTCTCGCGTCCGGCGTGGCAGCCGTGCCCGTCCTCGCGCGTGGCATCGAGATTGACCTCGTCCGTGGACGCTTCGGGCAGCGCCGCCCCGGCGGGCGTGTCGTTACGCTCAGACGTCGTCATAGACCACTTCCAGTGACGGCTTCGACACGTGCGTCTTGCCGCACATGTCTTCGAACGAGGCGGGGTCGAGTACGACGTCGCGACCCGTGCTCTCGGACGAGAACAGGTTCAGCAGCCCGTCCTGTGACAGTGGTTGCGGATGGCGCGGCTCGGCGTTGCCGACGTTGGTCGACAGCTCCTGGAACAGCGGGCCCCATTCGCTTTCGGGACGGCCGATGATTTCGTAGTTACCGCTCTTGCGACGGATGTCGTCGTGCGCGGGAATCGCCGCGAGCACCGGGATTCCGACCGCATCGGCGAAGGCGTTCGCCTCGCCGGTGCCGTCATCCTTGTTGATGACCATGCCGGCGACGCCGACGTTGCCGCCGAGCTTTCTGAAGTACTGGACGGCCGAGCAGACGTTGTTGGCGACGTACAGCGACTGCAGGTCGTTCGCGCCGACGACGATCACCTTCTGGCACATGTCCCGGGCGATGGGGAGCCCGAAGCCGCCGCAGACGACGTCGCCGAGGAAGTCGAGCAGGACGTAGTCGAAACCCCAGTCGTGGAAGCCGAGCTTTTCCAGCAGTTCGAAACCGTGGATGATCCCCCTGCCGCCGCAGCCGCGGCCGACTTCCGGGCCGCCGAGTTCCATCGCGAAAACGCCATCGCGCTTGAAGCAGACATCGCCGATCTCCACCTGCTCACCGGCCTCCTTCTTGCGAGAAGAGGTCTCGATGATGGTTGGGCACGCCCGGCCGCCGAACAGCAGCGAGGTCGTGTCACTCTTGGGATCGCAGCCGATCAGCAGCACGCGCTTGCCGGTCTGCGCCATCATGTAACTGAGGTTTGCGAGCGTGAAGCTCTTGCCGATGCCGCCCTTGCCGTAGATCGCGATGATCTGCGTCTCCTTGGCGGGGCGATCAGCAGCATCCGAGTCGTCGTCGCGGGCCTCGGGTACGATCGGCGCCTGTCGCGCCTCGGCACGCAGCTCCTCGCGCAGGCTGTCCAGCGACACCGTCGCGGCTGTGGTGCGTTCGGTGCTGGCGTTGGCGTGGCTCATGCAGTGTCTCTCCAGTCGAGCACCATCTTCAGGCAGTCGGGATCGCCGAAAGCGGTCTCGTAAGCGCGTGGCGCCTGCGATGCGGGCAGACGATGGGTGACCAGGTTGTCGAGTCGAAGCCTGCCGGCGGCGAGGCATTCGCGGACGGCGAGCAGATCGTCGGCGCGCCACTCGGCGGCGACGCGCAGACGCGCCTCGCGCATGAACGCGGCCGGGAACGCAAACGACAGCGGCTCGCTGTAGAAGCCCGCGAGTACGATCTCGCCCCCGTGCGCAAGGCGCGGGATTAGCGTGTCGAGCAGCGCCGGGGCGCCGCTGACGTCGCAGATGCGGGCGTAGTCACGACGGTCGTCTTCGTCGGGATGGATCACGCTGTAGCCGTCGGCGCCAGCGCGGCGACGGCTGTCGATCTCCCAGACGACCGGCGGTGCACCGCCGGCGGCGACGGTCACGCGCGCGATCAGCCGCCCGAGCACGCCGTGACCGACGACCAGGTCGGGCAGCGACGCAACGGCATCGTCTGCCGGCGGATGCAGCGCATGCCAGGCGGTCGCGGCAAGCGCGAGCAGCGCGCCTTGCTCGGCCGGCAGGTCTGCATCGATCGGTACTGCGCGGGCGCCCGGGATCACGACGCGCGAGGCGCTGCCGCCGAACAGCCCGCGCACCTCGCCGTAGCAGGCGGCACCGGGCACGAACACCCGCTCGCCTGCGGTCCGACCGGAATCGGCACCGGCCTCGACGACTTCACCTACGGATTCGTAACCGGGCACCAGCGGATAGCCCATTCCCGGGAAGTGCGGCATGCGGCCGCTCCAGAGCAGCCGCTCGGTCCCGGTGCTGATGCCGCTGCAGTGCATGTCGACGACGACGTCGGCCGGACCCGGTGCGGACAGCTCGAGGCGCCGCAGCGAGAGCTGGCCCGGTTGTTCGACGACGACGGCGTGGGTGTGCATGCAGCAGGACTCGGGAGGCAATTGCTGAGTGTCAGTTATGAGCGTCAAGTGAAGTGTCAGTGTAGCTTTACTATCGGGAATGTCAACTGTAGTTAACAGTCAGTCGTGTCTGGCCACAAGTACACGGATCAGAAGGGGATTTCGGGTCCGCGGTGCGTCCACGCGGCCATATCCGGCGCGCCGCAGCAGCGTGCGAAGTGCCTGTTCGGTGCGTGGACGGCCCTGGCCCATCGCCAGCAGGTAGAACCCGAAGTAGGCATCGCCTGCGGGTTCGGCGCCGGCGGTCCCGGCCATCGGCTCGGCGAGCACGAGCCGGCCGCCCGGCGGCAGCGCGTCGCGGGTCCTGCGCAGCAGCGCCAGCGCCTGTGCGTCGTCGTGGTCGTGGACCACGCGGATCAGCGAGATCGTGTCGACGCCGACCGGCAGCGGGTCGCGGCTGAAATCACCGGCGTACAGCGTCACCCGCTGATCGAGCCCGGCGGCTGCTAGGTGGTCGCGCGCCTCGTCGACCACCGGGGGCAGGTCGAACAGTGCGAGTTCCAGGTGCGGATGGCGCGAGGCGACCGCGGATAGAAATGTGCCGTTGCCGCCGCCGACGTCGAGCAGCCGGCGCTGTCGGCCGAGGTCGCACGCGGCGAGCACGTCGTCGGCGACGAGCGTCTGCGATGCCGCCATCAGCGCGGTGTAGTCGCGCACGCGCGCAACCGACAGCGCGTCGTCCCCGCCTTCGGCATAGGCCCAGTACGCGCCGAGGCGCGTACCCGCGCCGCGCTCGCGCAGCAGCGCGACGGGATCGGCGAGATCCTCGTAGAGCAGTGCGTGGTGGCGGATCATCGCGATGACCCCGGGTTGCGCGCGCAGCGCGGCACCATGCACGCCGAGGTGCCAATCACCGCGGCGGTCGCATTCGGCGAGCGACAGGGCTGCTGCGGCACGCAGCAGCACGTCGAGTGCGTCCGGGGCCATGCCGAGCCCGCGCGCGAGATCGTCACCGCGCACCGGACCGTCGGCGAGGCGCTCGTGCAGCCCGAGGCGCACGAACGCGTGCAGCACCTGCGAATAGACGAAACCCGCGCACAGGTCGAACAGCGCACGACTGCGCCGGCGCGCGATGGGGCGGGTCAGCGGAAAGGCGGCGGCCCACGCCTGGAAACGCGGGCTTGCGAGCAGCCGGTTACGCCAGCCGCGCCAGCGGTTGGCCAGGCCACCGGCGGACGCGGTGCGCTCCGGCGCGGGCACGGCGTCGGCCATCGGCCTCAGGCCGCGTAACGGGCCAGCGCGCGCGGCAGGATGCGGGCGGCTTCGGCGCGCACCAGCGCCTCGAGTGCCGGTGCCCCGGGGCAGCGCGGAATGGCGTCGACGGCGGCCTGCACCAGCGCCTTGAGGCGCGCCGTCGCGCCGGCGATGCCGAGGTCGGCGGCGGCACTGGGCCGGCCGAGCAGCGCATCCTGGCCGACGGGCTTGCCGAGGTCGGCGGCGTCGGAGGCGACATCGCGCAGGTCGTCGGCGACCTGGTAGGCCTCGCCGAGGCGCTCGCCCAATTGGGCCCACGGCGCGGGATCGTGGCCAGCCGCGGCGGCACCGGCCATCGTCGCCGCCGCGAACAGCGCACCGGTCTTGGACTGCTGGTAGGCGCGCAGGTCGGCCGCGGGCTCGCACTCCCAGGCCTGCCCGGCGCAGATGCCGCGCGGCATGCCAACGCCGCCGCCGACCGCGGTGAACAGCGGGCCGACGGTCTCCGGCGCGGCCGCGCAACCGCGGGCGAGCGTCTCGAACGCGAGTACGATCAGCGCATCGCCGGCGAGCACCGCAAGGCGCTCGCCGTAGGCAGCGTGCACCGACGGCTTGCCGCGGCGGGTCTGGGCATTGTCGAAACAGGGCAGATCGTCGTGGACCAGCGATGCGCAGTGCAGCAGCTCGATCGCCGCCGCGGCGGCCAGCGCCGGTTCGCCCCGGGTGCCGTCGCAGGCCTGCCAGACCGACAGGCACAGCCGCGGTCGGACCCGCGCGCCACCCGGAAACACCGCGTGGGCGACGGCTTCGCGAAGGCGGGGCGGCGCGTCGGCGGACTGCCCGCCACCGCTCGCGAGCGCCTGCCAAAGGACCTTCTCTATACGCTCGCTCGCGTCCATCGGGGCTCCAGTGTCACGCTGACTTGTCAGCCGTTGGTGTCATGTAGAATAGACACAATGCACGTCAACAGTCAAAGCCGGGGCGCGCCGCGGTGACCCGCGACACCGCAGTGGTCATCGGCGCCGGTGTCGGCGGACTCGCCGCGGCGATCGACCTCGCCGCCGCGGGCCTGTCGGTGACGCTCCTCGAGCGCGCCCCCGCGCCGGGTGGCAAGCTGCGCGAGGTCAGCGTCGCCGGGCAAGCGATGGACGCCGGACCGACGGTGTTCACGCTGCGCGACGTGTTCGAGCAGCTGTTTGCCGACGCGGGCTTCTCGCTCGACGCGCTGCTCGCGCTGCGCCCCGCCGAGCGGCTCGCGCGCCATGCGTGGGACAGCCCGGAGACGCTCGACCTGCATGCCGATCGCGACCGCAGCGTCGCGGCGATCGGCGCCTTCGCCGGTGCGGCCGAAGCGCGTCGTTACGTGGCGTTCTGCAATCGGGCGCGGCGCATCCACGACGCGCTGGACGCGACCTTCATGCGCGACGCGCGACCGTCGCCGGCGGCGCTGGTGCGTCGTGCCGGCCTGCGCGGGCTCGGCGGGCTGCTGCGCATCGCCCCGTTCACGACGCTCTGGCAGGCGCTGGGTGAACACTTCCACGACCCGCGGCTGCGCCAGCTGTTCGCGCGCTACGCGACCTACTGCGGATCGTCACCGTTCGCCGCGCCGGCGACGCTGATGCTGATCGCGCACGTCGAGCAGCAGGGCGTATGGCTCGTCGACGGCGGCATGCACCGGCTCGCGCAGGTCATGGCCGATATCGCCGGGCGCCTCGGTGCGACCTGTCGCTACGACAGTCACGTCACCGCGATCGAGGCCGGTCGCGGCCGCGTCAGCGCGGTGCGTCTTGCCGACGGCACGCGCGTGACCGCCGACATCATCGTCTGTAATGCCGACATCGGCGCGCTTGCCGATGGCCGCCTCGGTGCCGCGGCGCGCGTACTGCCACCGGTACCGCGCGAGCGACGTTCGCAGTCGGCGCTGACCTTCAACCTGCTTGCCCGTACGCAGGGTTTTGCACTGCTGCGTCACAACGTGTTCTTTGGCGGTGACTACGCGCGGGAATTCGACGACGTGTTCGAACACCGCCGACTGCCGCGCGACCCGACCGTCTACGTCTGCGCACAGGACCGCGACGGTGCACAGTCCCCGTCGGGCGACGAACGCCTGCTGTGCCTCGTCAACGCGCCGCCGGACGGCGACCTTCACCCCCTGGACCCCGGAGCGCCGGAACGATGCCTCGAGGAGATGATGCTGCGCTTCGCGCGCTGTGGCCTGCAGGTGGAACCGTCGGCGCCCCCGACGATCACGACGCCGGCGGACTTCGATGCGCTGTTCCCCGGGACCGGGGGGGCGCTCTACGGCCAGGTGTCGCACGGCTGGCGGGCGTCGTTCGAGCGACCGGGGAGCCGCACGCGCCTGCCGGGCCTGTACCTCGCGGGCGGCAGCGTGCACCCGGGCGCGGGGGTGCCGATGGCGACGCTGTCGGGGCGGCTGGCGGCGGCGGCGGTGCTCGCGGACCTGCGTTCGCCGCGCCGGTCGGGACGGACGGCTACCGCTGGTGGTACGTCGACGCGCTGAGCGACGACGGACGCTTCGGACTGACGCTGATCGCGTTCGTCGGCAGCGTGTTCTCGCCGTACTACCGCCGCGCGCGCACGCGCCGCGCCACCGGCGCCGACCCCGCCGACCCCGCCGACCACTGTGCAATGAACCTCGCGCTGTACGGCCGCGGCTGCCGGCGCTGGACGATGACCGAACGCGGACGCGGCGCACTCGAGCGTGACGACACACACCTGCGCATCGGCCCGAGCCAGCTGCGCTGGACCGGCGACACGCTGCACGCCGACATCGACGAGCTCAGCGTGCCGTGGCCACGGCGCGTACGCGGCACGCTCACGCTGCAGCCGCTCGCATGGCATGGCCTGGATTTCGATCTGGACGACGCCGCGCTGCACCGCTGGCTGCCGTACGCCCCGTGTGCACGCGTCGAGGTCGCATTCACGCAGCCGCGGCTGCGCTGGAGCGGCCATGCGTATTTCGACGGCAATGCCGGTGACGCGCCGCTCGAGTCGGGTTTCGCGCGCTGGCACTGGTCACGCGCGCGCGATGCGCACGGCGCCACGCGCGTGCTCTACGAGGCGCGGCGACGCGACGGCTCCGACCGGCTGCTGTCGCTCGCGTTCACGCCTGACGGCGACTGCCGCGAGATGCCGGCGCCGCCGTCGCAGGCGCTGTCACGCACCGGGTGGCGCATCGCGCGTGCAACGCGAGCCGATGCGCCGGGCGCGCGCGTCGTGCGCACGCTCGAGGACACGCCGTTCTACGCGCGCAGCGAGCTTGCGACCCACGTGGATGGCCGGCCGGCCGCGGCGGTGCACGAGAGCCTGGACCTCAACCGCTTCACCGCGACCACGACACAGCTGATGCTGCCGTTCAGGATGCCGCGCCGCGCAGGCTGAGCGGATGGGCGGCGTGCGTGCTCAGTCGTCGCGCTGACCGCCGCCGTCGCCGCCGGACTCCCGACGGCGGCGCGCGTCGCGTTCGAGCCGGTCTCGCCTGAGTTTCCACAATTCCCAGAAGCCGAAACCCAGCACGAGCCCGAGGATCAGCAGCAGTTCAACGGCAATGATCCAGCCGCTCACGCGCCCTGCCGCTGCGCGTGTCGCTGGCGTGCGTCGAGACGGTGGAACAGCCCGACGAGCCAGTCGACGCGGGCCTCGATGCGGCCCAGGTCCGGGGCCGACGGCCTGGGCGGCGCGCCGGTCACCGCCTCGACGAGGTGGGCGCTGGCGGCCAGTGCCGGGGTACGCGCAAGCGCATCGGCGGCGGCGCGTTCGCCGACGCGGCGCGTCAGTGCCTTGAGCTTGCGCGTCGCCGGCACCACCGCGCGCGACGACACCGAGTCGTAGCCGCGGCGCTCGATCTCGCGACCGATCTCGGCGTAGAGCACGCCGGCGGCATGGATGGCCGGGCGGCAGCTCGCCGGCAGTGCCGCGATCCCCGAGGTGCCGCGCTGGTAGAGCGCATCGGCGGCGGACAGCAGCCTGGACACCACGCGCCCGAGCGCCGGCGTGAACCGCGGCGCCGCGAGGAGTTCGTGCGCATCGACATCTTCCTCGACGAGCCAGTCGAGCGGCAGGTACAGGCGCCCGTTGCGCGCATCCTCGCCGACGTCACGGGCGATGTTCGTCAGCTGCATCGCCATGCCCAGATCACACGCGCGGGCGATCGCCCACGGCTCGCGCGCGCCCATCAGCAGCGCCATCATCGCGCCGACGCTCCCGGCGACGCGCGTCGCGTAAGCGAGCAGCGCCGCGAGATCGCGGTAGCACAGGCCGGCGGCATCCCACGCGAACCCCTCGAGCAGCGACTCCGGCAGCGTGCGGGGAATCTCGTGGCGCGCGACCACGTCGGCGAAGGCGCGGTCGCACGGCAGCGCCGCCGGCGTGCCGGCATAGATGCCATCGAGACGCGTGCGCAGGCGCTCGAGCGCCGCGGCGACGTCACCACCGGCACCGTCGACGGCGTCATCTGCGGCACGACAGAACGCGTAGAGTCCGACCGCGGCGTCGCGCTCGCGGCGCGGCATCACCCGCGATGCGGTATGGAAAGATCGCGAGCCGTTACACAGCAGCGCCCGGCAGGCGGCAAGATCGGCAGGCGTCGCGTGGGTGTGTTCAGGCCAGGGCTGCGGCATCGGGAATCACCGTGTCGAGTACGCGTGCCGAGGAGATCACGCCGGGCAGTCCGGCGCCGGGATGGGTCCCTGCGCCGACGAGATACAGCCGGTCGAGTTCCTCGCTGCGGTTGTGGGGCCGGAACCAGGCGCTCTGCGTGAGCACCGGCTCCAGGCTGAAACCCGCGCCCTGCCATGCGAGCAGGCGTTCGCGGAAATCTAGCGGCGTCATCACCCGCGAGGTGACGACCTGGGCATCGAGGTCGGGCAGCACCGTCGCGGCGAGCAGCTTTGCAATCGCCCGCCGGTAGGGTTCGGCCTCGCGGGTCCAGTCGACGCCGGCGCCCAGGTGCGGCACCGGCGAGAGCACGTAGAACGCATCGCACCCCGGTGGTGCGAGTGAAGGATCGGTGGCCGTAGGCCGGTGCAGGTAGAGGCTGAAATCCTCGGCGAGCACCTTGCGATCGAAGATGTCGGCGAGCAGCTCGCGGTAGCGCGGCCCCATCATGATCATGTGGTGCGGGACGTCGTCGTAGCGCCGGCGGGTGCCGAAGTACCACACGAACAGCCCCATCGAGTAACGCGCGCGCGCCAGTTTGCGGTCGGTCCAGCGGCGGCGGTGCGCAGCGGGGACGAGTCGGCCGTAGGTCCATGCGGCGTCGGCGTTGGACACGACGACGTCGGCGTCGATGCGTTCGCCGTCGGCCAGCCGCACGCCCGTCGCACGGCGGCCTTCGACCTCGATGTTCGCGACCTCGGCGTTGCAGCGCACGCGGTTGCCCTGGCCCTCGATCAGCCCGACCAGGCCATCGACGAGCCGGCCGGTGCCGCCCATTGCAAAGTGCACGCCGAAACGGCGTTCGAGCCACGCGATCAGGCAGTACACCGACGTGGTCGTGAACGGGTTGCCGCCGACGAGCAGCGGATGAAAGCTCAGGATGCGGCGCAACCGGTCGTCGCGGACATGGCTTGCGACGAGCCCGTACACGGTGCGGTAGCTGCGCAGCCGCAGCAGGTCGGGCGCAAGGCGCAGCATGTCGTTGAAGCGCGCGAACGGCACGTGGCCGAGGCGTTCGAAACCGACGCGGTAGATCGCCTCGCTGGTCGCCATGAAGCGCTCGTAGCCGGCGACGTCGTCGGGCGCGAGCCGGGCGACGCGCTCGCGCATCGCGTCGGCGTCGTCGCTGCAGTCGAAGACCTCGCCGTCATCGAAGCGGATCCGGTAGAACGGGTCCATGCGCCGCAGTGTCACGTCGTCGGACAGGCGCCGGCCGCACAGCTGCCACAGCTCCTCGAGCAGGAACGGCGCGGTGATGATGGTCGGACCGGCGTCAAACGTGAAGCCGTCCTGGCGGAACACGTACGCCCGGCCGCCGGGCGCGTCGAGGCGCTCGAGCACGCTGACACGGTAACCGCGCGCGCCGAGGCGCACCGCGGCCGCCAGCCCGCCGAAGCCGCTGCCGATCACGACCGCATGCGGGGCGCCGGGCGCGACCGACGGTGCGGCGGGCGCCGGGGCCGGCACCGCGGCCGCCGCCGACGTGACGAGATCTGTCAACATTGCTTGCCCTTACAGGCGTCAACTTAGGCTGACAGATTAGCAGTCGCCGCGGTCCGGGGCCAGCGTCCCGGCGCAGATCTCGCGGATCAGCGCCGCGGTCCGGTCAGGTGCCTCCTCGTGCGCGAGGTGGCCCAGCCCGGGCTGGCGGACGATGCGCGCCGCCGGCAGGTACGTGCGGACCCGGTCGGCCTCGGCCGGCGGCACGGTCCCGTCGCGCTCGCCGACGACGAGCACCAGCGGCGTGTCGAGCCGCGGCAGCGCCGCGACCAGCGGCCGCAGGTCCCAGCGCGCCATCAGCGCGAGCGCGCCGGCGACGTGGCCGGGGTTGCGGATCAGGCGCGCGTAAAGCGTGCGCCCGCGCGCGTCGAGCGTGGAGCCGGTGCTCGCGAGCAGCCGCTCGAGGGCGCGCGGATCCTGCGCCCGACGGGCGAACAGCGTCGGCACCAGCGGTGCCATCGACATCAGTCTCGCGGTGCCGGCGAACATCGCGCCAGGCACGCCGCGCCACGGCAACAGCGCGCCGTTCAGGCTCACGAGTGCCTGCGCGGATCCGAGCCTGCCGTCGAGCGCCATGCGGGTGACCACCGCGGCGCCCGCCGAGTGTCCCACCGCGCCGACCGGCGCGATGTCGAGCGCGGCGAGCAGCGCCGCGAGGCCGCCGGCCATGCCGGGCAGCGACGACGCCGCGCCATGCCCCGGCGACGTGAAGCCGTGCCCCGGGAGATCCGGCGCGACGACGGTGAAATCCTTGGCCAGCAGCGGCAGCAGATCGCGCCAGCTGTGCGTTGCGGCGCCGGTGCCGTGGACCAGCAGCAGCGCGGGACCGTCGCCTGCGACCTGCACGTGCCAGCGCACCGCGCCGGCCTGCACGAAGCGGCTGCAGTCGCGGTTGGGCCAGTCGGCCCCGTCGCGCGCCCAGTCGAGCCGCTGCACCGCGCCGGCCCCGGGTTCAGACAGGCGCCGCGGCCTGCACCGCGCGCGACAGCGTACCGGCGTCGGCGCGTGGCAGCTGCAGGAAGCGCGCGCGCATCGCGTCGGCCACCGCGCGGGCCTCGCCGCGCCGGCGCGGCGATGTGTCGATCAGCAGTGCGGCATGACCCGCGATCGCGACCCGCCGGGCGGCGTCCAGCGCATCCTCGCCGGCCTGGCGCCGGCCGGGGCGGCCGTCGCGCGCGATGTTCGCCTGGCCGTCGGTGAGCACGACGACGAGCGGCGTCGCACCGCGCCGGCGCACGTCGTCGGCGAGCTTCGCGGCTGCATCGATGCCGGCCGCAAGCGGCGTGCCGCCGCCGCCGGGCAGCCCGGCGAGCGAGCGCTTCGCGCGCACCAGCGAACGCGTCGGTGGCAGCAGCAACTCGGCGTCGGTGCCGCGGAACGCGACCAGCGCGACCTGGTCGCGGCGCACGTAACAATCGGCGAGCAGCAGCTCGATCGCACCCTTGGCCTCGGCGAGCCGGTTCAGCGCGGACGACCCCGACGCGTCGACGACGAAGATCGTCACCGTCTCGGCGGGCTGGCGATAGCGCGTCACGCGGAAATCCTCGACGCGCACCTCGACGCGGCGTTCGCCCGCGCTCTCGCCGGCCGCGGCGCGCTGGCGTCGGCGCAGCGGCTGCCACGGGGCCGCGGCGCGCAGCGTCTCGACGACATTCAGCCGCGCATTGCGGTCGGGGGTGCCACGGCGGGTGCCGGCGGGGCGGCCGCGACGCCCGCCCTGCTGCGTGCCGCCGGCGCGGCCGCCACCCCCCGCACCCGGTGGCGGCCGTCCCGCGCCGAGCGCGGCCAGCAGCGCCGGCGGCAGTGCCGCGGCGGCCGCCTCGAGTACGCGTTCCTCGAGTTCGCGCTGCAGCGCCGGGTCATCGAGATCGGGCGGCGTCGTGTCGTCGGCGTCTTCGGGCGGCGGTTCGGGCGGCGGTTCGGGCGGGGGTTCCGGCGGCGTGTCGCCGGGGGCCTCGGCCGATTCGGGCGGGGTGTCGTCCGCGGCCGTGTCGTCGTCGGGTGGCGTGTCGTCCGGCGGCGGTTCATCGTCGGCCGATTCATCGGGGGGCGGTTCGGTCACCGGCATTCGCGTCGCGCGCGGCGCGAGCACGAGCTGCGCGGCGAGCGTCACGTCGTCGTCGGCGACCTGTTCGCGGCCGTCGAGCGCCGCGGCGATTCTTGCCACGCGCAGCGCGAGCAGCGGCGCGCGCAGCGAGGCGATACCGAGCGCGGCGGCCGCGGTGCACAACGCCTCGAGTGCGCGCGTGTCGTCGTCGCGCATGCCGGCGACCCGGCGGGCGGCGGCCACCACGTCGTCCCGGGTCCACAGGGCCGCGGCGGCATCCGTGGCATCGTGGCGCAGGCCGTCGAGGTCCACCCACAGCGCCGCACGGTCGGCGAGTGCCGCCGGCGCCCGTTCGTCGGCATCGTCGCCCTCGTCGAGCGCGACGATGCCGAACCGTACGGGCGTATCGATCTGCACGCCCTCGCGCTGTACCACGAGCCGGCCGGTGTCCATCGTCGCCGCGAGCCGCGCGGCGAGCCCGCGCTCGATGCGTTCGGCCATCGGCACGAGCAGCACGCCGCTGTCGACGTCGGCGAGTACGCCGCGTTCGACCACCGGCCGCCCCGAGCGCAGCGTCGCGGCGAGGTCGAGCCCGCCGAGCAGCCGGTCGTCGGCGATGCGCGGCGGGATGCGCCGCAGCGGACAATCGGTGGGCAGCAGGCCGGTCAGCAGCGCGAGCCAGCGCTCGCGCACCGGCCCCGCGCGCGCGCGCAGCACCACGCCACCGGTGCCCGGCGGATCGCAGGCGAACACCGCTGCGGCCATCGCGGCGCGCAGCCACGGTGCGAGGTCCGGCGCTTCGGCGGCGCTCACGCGGCAAGGATCTCCGCGACCGCACGCTCGACGCGCACCGAAGACCCGGCGTCGTCGAGCGGATCGCGGCGCAGGCGATGACGCAGCGCGCTCGGCGCGACCGTGCGCAGGTGCGCGGCATCGACGCGGGTATCCCCCTCGAGCGCGGCCCACGCACGCGCCGCGCGGATCAGCGTCAGCTCCCCGCGCAGTCCGTCGGTGCCGAGCGCCATGCACAGTCGGGCCGCGAGTTCGAGCGTCGCGTCGGGGACCTCGACATCGGCGAGGCGAGCACGCGCGGCGACGAGCTGGCGGCGCAGCCGGCCGTCACGCGACTTCCAGCGCGCGATGAACGCCTCGGGGTCGCGCTCGTAGGCGTCGCGCCGGCGGATCACCTCCATCCGCGTGGGCAGGTCGGACGGCGTCGTGACCTCGACCGACAGCCCGAAGCGGTCGAGCAGCTGCGGTCGCAGCTCGCCCTCTTCCGGGTTGCCGCTGCCGATCAGCACGAAGCGCGCCGGATGCCGCACGCTCAGCCCCTCGCGCTCGACGACGTTCTCGCCCGAGGCCGCGACGTCGAGCAGCAGGTCGACGAGATGGTCCTCGAGCAGGTTGACCTCGTCGATGTACAGGAAGCCACGGTGCGCGCGCGCGAGCAGCCCCGGCTCGAACGCCTTCTCACCCTGTGTCAGTGCGCGCTCCAGGTCGAGCGCACCGACCACGCGGTCCTCGGTCGCGCCGAGTGGCAGATCGACGACCGGCACCGGCACCTGCCGGGTACGCGACGCACGATCGCCGGTGCACGCGGCGCACAGCCCGGCGGCGCGCGCCGGTTCGCAGTTGTAGGGGCAGTCGCGCACCGCGGCCATCTTCGGCAACAGCGCCGCCAGCGCCCGCACCGCGGTGGACTTGC
This sequence comes from Gammaproteobacteria bacterium, assembly GCA_003567855.1. Classification (GTDB taxonomy): domain Bacteria; phylum Pseudomonadota; class Gammaproteobacteria; order Steroidobacterales; family PWYM01; genus PWYM01. The sequence goes on from PWYM01000239.1 coordinate 21,430, forward strand.
CGGTGCCGCGATCGCCGAACACGAGTACGCCGCCGATGCTTGCGTCGGTCGCGCAGATGAGGATCGCACGCTTCATCTCGTCCTGGGCGACGATCGCCGAGAAGGGAAAGGTTGCTGCCATGCTTCGTCCGGTTGGTTGCACAGGCCGCGGTGCGGCGACCGGGCGATGTTAGCAGAGCCACCGGCGGGCGCCGGGACGGCGTGCGTTCAGCCGGTGGGCGTCTCGGCGATTTCGTGGTAGACGCGTACCGCGGAGTTGCGCGGCCGTACCGGCACGCCCCGCGCTTCCATCTGTGCACGGGTGAACGCCGCACCGAACAGCAGGATCAGCGAGGAGTAGTTGACCCACAGCAACAGCAGCACCAGCGAACCGGCCGCCCCGTATGTCGACGCGGTCGCGGTGTTGGCAAGGTACATCGCGATCAGCGAGCGTCCTATCGTGAACAGCAGCGCGGTGATCGCACCACCGAGCAGCACGTCGCGCCAGCCGACGACGACGTCGGGCAGCACCTTGAACATCGCCGCAAACAGCAGCGTCACGACCGTGAACGACAGCGCGATCTCGAAGCCCACCATCACGAAGCCCGGCATCGGCAGCCACTGCTCGGCGAAGGCCATCACGGCCCTGAGCGCGACGCTGAGCAGCAGCGACACGAGCAGCACGAAGCCTATGGACAGCACGATGGTCAGCGACAGCACGCGGGCGCGGATGAAGGTCAGGATGGAATTGCGGCTGGGCCGCGGCACCACGTCCCAGATCGTGTTCAGCGAGTTCTGCATCTGCGCGAACACCGTGGTCGCACCTACCGCGATCGCCGTGATGCCGAGCACCGTCGGCCAGATGCCGCTCTGGTCGATCTGCGAATTGATAACCGCCGTCTCGACGATCCCGGCGGCCTCGCCACCGATCACGGCCTCGAGCTGCTCCATGATCTGGCCTTCGGCGGCGCGTTCGCCGAGCACAAACCCGACGATCGCTACGGCGACGATCATCACCGGCGCGATCGAGAACAGCGTGAAGAACGCAAGCGCTCCGGCGTGCACGAAGGCCTGGCTCTGCAGCCAGTTCGACACCGCGCTCGACAGCACGCCACCCCAGTAGCGCGCGCTGCCGCGAGCCCTGTCGAAGCGCGTGCTCATCGTGTCAGGAGAATACGCACCAGTGAGTGACTGACGGGTGACGGGTCATGCTGATCTGTGCAAGCACCGGCCGACGGTCGGCCGGTGCTGGCTGCAGACGGTCGAATCAACGTACGACCATTTTGCCGTTCATGCTGCCGAAGTGCCCCGGAAAGGAGCACAGGAACGGGTACTCGCCGGGCTCATCGGGCGCCGTGAAGGTGATCGACGTGGTCTCGCCGCCGCCGATGATGTCGGTGAACGCGATCACGCGATCGCGCACCGCCTCGGGCACATACTGGTTGTCACGCGACGCGCCCTGCTGAAGCGCCTCGGATCCGAACGCCATGACGTCGAGGCCGGGCTGGATGATCACCACGTTGTGGCCCATCGCGCCGACCGGCATGCGGCCGGTGTGTTCCAGCGTGAGCTCCACCTGCTGGCCGGCACGCACGGTGAACTCCCGCGTGTCGAACTGCATCTGGTCGTTGCTGCCAATGCGCACGCGCGCGACACCGTCATCGTCGGCCGGCGCCTCGTCGGCGGGCTCGGCGGCCGGGGCCGCGGCACGATCCTCGGCCGGCGGCGGCGGTTCGTCGGGCGATCCGCAGGCTGCGACCACAAACGCCAGAGACACGAGCAACGCAAGCAGAGCAGTCCTGTTCATCCCGGTACGCCTCCATGACGTGCAATGGCGCCCCTCGGACCCCACTGCGTTTAAACTCCATGGGAAACTTCTACGCGCGTCCATCCGGCGCGTCAATCAGGTCCGCACCGCTTCAGACGCGATGCACGGCGGCGGTTTCGACGCGTGCCACGCAGCGGTTGGCAAGCCCTACCGCCGTCTCGAAGGGCAGAAACGGCACCGAGACCGGACCATGTGGCAACGTCAGCACCAGGTCGGCGAGACCGCGTCGCCGCTGCAGCGGCGACCTTCGAAGCGCGACGTGCTGGACGCGCTCGAATTCGAACACCGTCAGGCGGTATCCGAACAGGCCCTGGCGGACACGGCACTGCCCGTTCTCGAATGCCCAGCCCCAGCGGCGCCATCGCAGGTGCACGAGCGCCACGACGAACGGTACACCGGCGACGGTGTACAACCAGCCCGACCAGCCGGTGATCAGCACGAGTCCTACGGCGGCCGCCACGAGCAGCAGCGCCAGGCGCAATGACCAGACGCGCCGGAACAGTGGTGACACGCCCGCCAGTGGCGGTGGCGCGCCACGCGTCGACGCGAGCACTTCCAGCAGTGGCGGCCCGGTGTGCGTCGACAGGCCGGGCACCAGGAAGCGACCCTGGCGGCCGGGCTGTTCCCAGTCGGCGAGCGCTGCCTGGCGCCCGATGAGATAGCCCCGCCCGAGCAGCCTGCCGATCGCGGTGGACGCGTAGTCGAACGCATGCAGCTTGGTCATCGGCACCGCCTGTTCGCGCCGGTCGAGCAGGCCGGCACGGGTGCGCAGACGCTGGCCTTCCCGCAGCAGCGTGAAGCCGGCGAAACGCACGCCGGACACCGCCATCGACAGCACCGCGACGATCACGAAGGCCCCGGCGAGCACCAGCAGCAGCGTCAGCCAGAGCTGTTCGGGCAGGTGGCGGCCGAGGCCTTCCGGGTCGACCGCCTCCAGCCGGTCGAGGAAATTTTCGAACAGGCCCAGCACCGGGAACAGCGCACCGACGACGAGCCACAGCTGGTTGCTGACCAGGCCATGCAGCACGATGTCGCGCGCACGGGCGCTGTACAGCGTCTCGCCCTGCGCGGCCTTGGATGATGATGTCGACCCGGCGCTGTCGCCGTCAGTGTGGTCGCGTGCCGGGCCGTCAAGCCTGCCGCCGGCATCGCGCACCGCGAGGATACGTTCGCGCATGTCCTCGGCCAGAGCGCGGGGAATACCCGGCAACTCGATCTCGCTCTGTGCGGCGCCGGGGGTCTCGAGCGCAAAGCGCACGAGACCGAGCGGACGGAAATAGAACGGCTGGCTGAGGTGCACGTTCATCACGCGCGCGAACCGCAGCCGCAGCTCGCTCTGCTGGAACAGGCCGCTGCGCACGCGCACCGCATCGGCCTCGAGCCTGAAGCGGAACCGGCGGTGGTAGATCAGCGACGCGAGCACCGCGGCGAGCAGCACGAGCACCGCGAACAGCACGAGTTCGCGCAACCCGAGCCAGTCGATGAACGCGAAACCCGCGCCGGCGCCGGCGAACATGTAGAGATTCTCGCGCACGAAGCGCTGCAGCCCCGACGCCACGATGAACACCAGCGCCCACGGCGACAGGCGACGCCAGCCGGAACCCTCGGTACGGACCTCGTCCGCGTCAGCCGGGCTCATCGGCCTCCGTGCCGACCGGCACGTCGTCGCGGATCTGCTCGAGCAGGTAGTGGCGCACGCGGCGCGCATCGGCAACGCTTAGCCCCTTCAGCGTGAGGTCCGCCGACATCCCGCCGGCGGTGAAACAGCGCACGCGCATCAGTCCGAACAGCCGCTCGAGCGGGCCGTTGATCGTCTCGACGTGCTGGATGCGGCTGAACGGCAGGATCATCGTGCGCTGCCACAGCACCCCGCTGCGACTGATGAGGTCGTGCTCGCGCACCGCCCAGCCGCGCCGGCGCGCATCGAGCACCGCGTAGGCAACCGCCGGCAGCGCGAGCGCCGCGAGCGCGAGACTGAGCACCGGTGCGACGATGAACGGCGGCTCCGGCAGCCGCCCCGGCACCTGCAACACCACCGCCAGGGCCGGCCAGAACCACGCCGACGTCAGCACCGCGTACGGCGTATAGCGCGCGCTGACGCGTTGCAGCGTGACCGCGCGGAAGTCGGGCAGCGCCTCCGGCGATACTTCGTCGTTGCGGAACGCTTCGGGCACCGGCGCACCGGCCACCCCTTCGGTGGCGAGCTGCGGCCCGGTCCGCGTCGCTTCGGCTTCGCTGTCGGCGTCGGAAGGTGGCATCGTCGGTGCAGGGTAGCCGATCCGGCCACGCCGGCAAGCCGAACGCGCCGCGGGCCACGTGGCGGCCGGCGCGTTGCCTGCCGCCCCGCGTCCGCCCAGAATGCGCCGACGTGACCGCCCCCCAAGGATGATGCTCCCCTGAATACCCGCACCCCGAACGCCGCACCCGAAGACCGTGGCCGCGCCCGCTCGCTGCGGCCGCTGCGCGCGCTGTGGCCGTTCCTGCGGCCCTACCGGGGCGTCGTGCTCGCCGCACTGGCCGCGCTGCTGGTCGCCGCCGCGGCGCTGCTCGCGGTGCCGGTGGCGCTGCGATACCTGATCGACCACGGCCTGACGACCGGCAGCACCGAGACGATCAACCGCTACTTCGCGCTGTTCCTGCTCGCGACGCTTGCGTTCGGCGCGTTCGCGGCGTTGCGCTTCTACCTCGTAACGTGGCTCGGCGAGCGCGTCGTCGCCGACGTGCGCGATCGCGTGTATGCGCGCGTGATCCACATGGACACGACGTTCTTCGAGACCACGCGCACCGGCGAGGTGCTGTCACGACTGACCACCGACAGCACGCTCGTGCAGTCGATTGCCGGCGTCACGCTGTCCATCGCACTGCGTTCCACGCTGAACCTCGTCGGCGGGCTCACGCTGCTGGCCATCACCAGCCCGCGACTGGCCGGCGTGATCATCCTCGCGGTCCCGGTGGTCATCGTGCCGCTGATCCTGATCGGCCGGCGCGTGCGCAGCCTGTCGCGCACCGCCCAGGACCGTGTCGCCGACACCAGCGCCCAGGCCGGCGAGACGCTCGAGGCGATCCAGACGGTACAGGCCTTCACGCTGGAACGAAGCCGCATCCGCCAGTTCGGCGACGCGATCGCCGAGAGTTTCGTCGCCGCCGTACGCCGCGCCCGCGCGCGCGCGGCACTGACCGCGATCGGCGTGAGCACGGTATTCGGCGCGGTCACGCTGGTGCTGTGGCTAGGCACCCACCTCGTGCTCGCAGGCGGCATGACGCCGGGGCAGCTCGGGCAGTTTCTGCTCTACGCGATCATCGTCGCCGGGTCCGCCGCCGGCCTCAGCGAGACCTGGGGCGAGATCCAGCGCGCGGCCGGTGCGATGGAACGCCTCGACGAGCTGCTGCAGGCCGAACCCGCAATTGCGGCACCGGCCAACCCGGTGACGCTGCCGACGCCGGGCCGCGGCGCGCTCCGCTTCGAACGCGTGCGCTTCTGCTATCCCTCCAGACCGGACACGCCCGCGCTGGACGGCTTCGATCTCGCCATCGAACCGGGCGAGACCGTCGCACTGGTCGGGCCTTCCGGGGCTGGCAAGACGACCGCGTTCCAGCTGCTGCTGCGGTTCCACGACCCCGACGACGGACGCGTGCTGTTCGACGGCGTCGACATCCGCCGGGTCGATCCGCGCGCGCTGCGCAGCCGCATCGCGGTGGTGCCCCAGGACACGGTGCTGTTCGCCGACTCGGCGCTTGAGAACATCCGCCACGGCCGGCCCGACGCGAGCGACGACGAGGTGTACGCGGCGGCGCGGGCCGCCGCCGCCGACGGCTTCATCCGCGAGCTTCCCGACGGCTACGACAGCTTCCTCGGCGAGCGCGGCGTGAGGCTGTCGGGCGGCCAGCGCCAGCGCATCGCGATCGCCCGCGCGGTGCTGCGCGACCCGCCGGTGCTGCTGCTCGACGAGGCGACCAGCGCCCTCGATGCCGAGAGCGAACGCGACGTGCAGCACGCACTGGCGACGCTGATGCAGGGGCGCACGACGCTGGTGATCGCGCACCGGCTGGCGACGGTGCGCAACGCCGGCCGGATCGTCGTCGTTGACCGCGGGCGCATACGTGCGACCGGCACCCATGACGAACTGCTCGCCAGCAACGAACTCTATGCGAGGCTTGCCGCGCTGCAGTTCCGCGACGGCGGCAATGGTGCCGGGCTGATCGCTGCGCAGACCGGCTGAGGCGTCAGCGTCAGCAGTTGCCGGTTTCAGGGTCGCCGTCGGCAGCGCACGCGACCGACGCGGCGATCGCGGCGCTGCGTTCGCGCTCGTAGCGGCGCGCGGCCTCGGCGACGGAGCCGCCCTCACCGTTGCTCAGCCAGCGGCGGATGCGGCCCGCGTCACCGAGCGGTGAATGCCGCCCGAAGGCATCGAGCAGCACGACGCCGACGTTGCGCCCGTCCATGTCGGCAACCATCACGAGGCAGCGGCCGGCCACGCGCAGGTAGCCGGTCTTGCCGAGCACCACCGCCCAGTCGTTGC
>PWYM01000016.1 GCA_003567855.1 Gammaproteobacteria bacterium
CCTGCACGTGCGATTCGCGCGTCGCGGCAGGGTAGTCCCGCCCGGTACGCAGCTCGTGCTCGAAGCGATGCGTGTAGTGAATCGTGTCGTGCACACCGATCCCGATCGTGATCGCCGCGATGGTCATCGTCATGATGTCCAGCGGCAGTCCGATCCAGCCCATCATGCCCAGCACCGCAAGCGCGGCGATGAGCGTAGGCGTCGGGCCGACGATGGCCATGCGCCAGGAGCGGAACAGGAACCAGAACATCAGCATCATCACGCCGAAGACCACGAGCATGGTCACGTAAAGCGACGTCAGCAGGCTCTGCATCACGTTGTTATAGAGCACCAGCATGCCGGTGAGGTTGACCTGCCCGGGTTCGAGCTCGAAGCGCTCGACCAGGCCCTCACGGATCATCCTGAGCAGTGCGTCGCGCTCGAGGTTGGGGTCCGAGTCAATGACGCGGATGTCGAAGCGGATCTGGTGGCCGTCGACGGACATGTAAGGGTCGAAAAGGATCTGGCGCAGGTCAGCGGGAATCCGGTCGTACATCACGGCGAGGCCGAAGCCGTCCAGCGGCTCGCCGTCGTTGAGGTGCGTGATCAGGCGCATGCTGGTCGCGATCGAAAGGATCTTGCCGGTCTCCGGCAGCTCGTCGAGCCAGGTCTGGATCTCGTCGACGGTTTCGAGCTGGTAGCTCGTGAACCAGTAACCACCGATGGGGCCGTCCTGTTCGTCCTCGTAGCCGTAGTCGAGATCTCCCAGGTCGTCGTCGAGGTAGTCGAGCCCGTCGTCGAAGTCGTCTTCGGCGGTGGCGCCGTTCGCCTCGAATTCGAGGAACTCGCGCGTGGCGTCGAGCACCACGTCCAGCGGCGTGGTGCCACCGAGCTCCTGGTCGATCAGCGCCATGCCCTGGTAGATCTCGGTGGTGGTCTTGAAGTAGTCGATGAAGCGGTTCTCGACGCTCAGCCTGAAGATGCCGGAGACGGCGAGTGCGAGTATCACCGCGAAAGTCACCCACACCGCCGGCGCTCGGCGGCCGACGAACGCGGCAATGCCCGCGGTGGCGCGGGCGGTCAGGTCGGCGCGCGCCGCCGGCGCGCGACCGGCCCGGAAGGGCACCACGAGCGCCGGGAACAGCAGGAAGGTCAGCACCAGCGCGAAGCCGACGGCGCAGACCATCATCAGGCCGAAGTCCATGATCGGACGGATGTCGGCGAACATCATCGATGCGAACGCGACCATCGTCGTCAGCGCGGTATACAGCGAGGGCTTGAACTTGGTCGCCACGGTGTCGCGCATCAGGTTGCGGGCAGGCGCTTCCGGCGAGGCGATGTGCAGCTCCCGGAAGCGCACCACGAGGTGCACGATCAGCGACAGCGTCAGGATCAGCACCAGCGAGATGAAGTTCGACGACACTACGGTCACCGGCCAGCCCATGAACCCGAGGAACCCGACCATGCCGATCACGACCCCGCCGCAGATCAGGCTGGGCACGATGACCCAGCGCAGGCGCTGGAACGACAGCGCGAGCAGCACGATGATGAACAGCGCAACGCCGACGCCGAAGGTGCGGATGTCGCCGCGCACGAAGTCGATCATGTCGACGGCGATCATCGGGACACCGCCGAGGTGGATGGTCGCGCCGTCGCGATGGCTGTCCAGCGTCGAGCGTACGTCGGCGATCACGGTTTCGAGCTCGCGCTGCAGGCGCGCGTTGATCGCCGCGTACTCTTCGGAGATGGCCTCAAGCTCGGCGCGCTCGTCGGCGTCGAGGCTCTGGTCGGCGCGCCGGATGCGCAGCTCGTCGCGCCGGGTCAGCAGCGCGTGGGCCTCCTCGTCGCGATCCAGAAACAGGATCAGCGCGGTGGTGTCCGCGTCCTGGTTCATCAGCAGATCGCTGTAGATCGGGCTGGAGCGGAATTCCTCGCGCGCGAGGTCGCGGTCGGTGCCTTCGTCGAGCAGCGTGCGCGTGCCTTCCTGGATGTCGCTGAACGTCACGCGCGGGCTGTCGAGCAGCGGCACGTCGAGGATGCTCAGGATGTCGGCGACCGCATCGTGGCCGGCGAGCGCGTCTCGCAGCGCCTGCAGACGCTCTAGGGTGCGGTCCTCGAACAGCGGCGTCTCGGGCGTCCAGGTCACGATCAGGAAATCGTCCGAGCCGTACCGGGCACGGATTTCCCGGTAATAGTGCATGGCCTCGTCGCCCTCGAGCACCAGCGATTCGGCCGATGCATCGAGCTGGAAATGCCGGATCTGGGTGCCGGCGGCGATCAGCAGGGCGACGACCAGCGCCATCACGACCCAGGGTCGGTCCAGCGTCAGGCGAAAATACAGTCGGGACAGCAGATCGAGCATCAGCGGCGGGTTCCTGGCAGCAGGCAGACTGGGTCGCACGAAAGCGCGAAGGATGCCATAAATAGGACGCGCACGCGGCTGCGAACCCGGGCGCCGGCCGGAGGTCAAAGCCGTTTCGCGGGATCATGGAGGATCGGGATGAACACATGCGGTGATGGTCGGTTCTCTCCCCCGCGACGGTGTGTGCTCGGCGGGCTGCTCGCGGTGCTCGTCGCGGGGCCGACAGCGCTTCGCCCGGTACTCGCCCGCGCACACGACGTCACGGTTCGATCGGTGGAGGCGATGGTGGCAGGCGAGGTGGCTCGGCTGGAACATGAGCCCGCGTACTGGCGCGACTACGTCAGCGACGCCGCATGGGACGTGCTCTTCAGGGAGCGCACCGAACGGCCGTTCTCCAGCCCGCTCGATGCCGAATACGGCGAGGGGACCTACGTCTGCGCCGCCTGCCATCTGCCGCTGTTCGCATCGGCGACCAAGTACGACAGCGGGACCGGCTGGCCGAGTTTCTACGCGGCGATAGAGGCGCACGTCGGCACCCGGCGCGATTTCCGGATGATCATCCCGCGTACCGAGTATCACTGCCTGCGCTGCGGTGGCCACCAGGGGCACGTATTCAATGACGGGCCCCGGCCTACCGGCAAACGCTGGTGCAACAACGGGCTTGCGCTGGCGTTCGTACCTGCCGGAGCGCCGCTGCCGGAGCTGCGCGGATGAACGTGGGGCGCGGCGTCGTTGCCGCACTGCTCGTCGCGGCGTTCGCGTGGGCCGTGAACGGCGCAGATGCCGATGGCGCCGAGTCCGCGGAAGCGGACGAGGCACTCGCGACGGCGGTGTTCGCCGGCGGCTGCTTCTGGTGCATGGAACCGCCTTACGACGCGCTCGACGGCGTGGTGTCGACGACCTCGGGATTCATGGGTGGCCACGTGGAGTCGCCGAGCTACGAGCAGGTCGTGCGTGGTGGTACCGGTCATGTCGAGGCGGTCAAGGTCGTCTACGACCCGGCCCGCGTCAGCTACGAGACGCTGCTAGAAGTCTACTGGCAAAACGTGGATCCGCTCGATGACGGCGGCCAGTTCTGCGACCGCGGCGAAGCCTACCTCACCGCCATCTTCGTTGCCGACGCGCAGCAGCGCGAGCTCGCGGAAGCGTCCCGAGCGGCGCTAGACGCCTCGGGTCGGCTCGATCGCCCGGTCGTCACGCCGGTGCGTGACTGGTCTGAATTCTGGCCCGCCGAGGCGTATCATCAGGAGTACTATCGCAAGAACCCGCTGCGCTACCGGTTCTACCGCTTCAACTGCGGCCGGGACCGGCGCCTCGAAGAACTATGGGGAGACTGACCGGCATGCGCTTTACCCGTAACGCTCGTGACTTCGACGACTGGATACGCGGCCCGTTCGCCGACCTCAACACCGAACTCGAGGACATCTACTTCGCCCAGGATGACCGCACCGCCATCCCCACGTCCGGCGAACGGTTCAGGCGGCGAATCGTCGACGAAGGCCACCGCCACGTCACCCGCCTGCTGCGCGAAGGCAATACCGACGAGGGTTTCGACGCGGCCTTCGACGTGCTCGGCAACGTCGGGATGTACATGGCCGCATGCCGACGCCACGGCATCACCGACCCGAGCCGTGAACAGACATCGCCGCTGAAAGACGCATCGGCGCTGGCGCTGCATCTCGGTGCGTCGCTGGGCGTGACGCCGCGCTTCGCGACCAGTCACCTGACCACGCATAACCCTGCGCGTGACGGTCGCTACAAGGCCTTCACGCGGCTCGAGGACGAGCGTATCTTTTTCGACTACAACACCCGCGGGGTGTTCGCGTACAAGCGCGCGGCCGACGCGCTCGTGCGCACGCTGCCGCTCGGCATCTCGCATCCGGTCACACAGGACCTGCTGCGGGACGCGCGCGATGCGCTGCGCGACGTCGCGCGCTGGAACAACGAGCTGTTCGAACGGCTCGACACCGACCGTTTCTTCTACTGCGTGCGCCCGTACTTCAAGCCTTACCGGGTCGGTCTGCACGTCTACCGCGGCGCCAATGCCGGAGATTTTGCAGGCATCAACGAAATCGACCTGCTGCTCGGCGTATGCCGGGCCGACAACCCCGCGTACTCGCAGCTGCTCGTCGACAAGTTCCTCTACATGATGCCCGACGACCAGCTTCGGTTGCGCGACAGCATGCGCCGGCGCAGCCTGCTCGACGAGCTGATGCGGGCCATGCCATCCAGTCAGTCCACCGACTGGTTCCAGAAGACCACGCGCGCATTTCTTGAGGTCTGCGAGGCGCACGGGCATGCCGCGGCGCAGCATCACGACCAGCTTGTCAGCAAGTTCATCGAGCGACCCGCCGAGGCGCTGCCGCCGGATGACCAGGAAGACATCACCGCCAGCGGCCCGCCGCTGTCGGTGCTGCTGCCCGCGCTCGAGAAACTGCGTGACCTGCGCCTGGCCGCCGAGCGCGACGACATTCCCAGCCGTTACCGCGAGCTGCGGCAGCTGCGCTCGTGCCTGATGGCGGGGTTCATCCCGACGCGCCTGCAGGGCTGAGGCCGAACGGGGCGACGTGATGGCGGTGCGCCAGCCTCCAGGGCGCCGCGCGCCGGTCCCGTTACCCGACGGCTTCCTGCACCTGGCCGGTCACTTCGACGCTGCAGCGCAGCGGACGCTGCTCGCCGATGTCGCGGCAGTCATCGATGCGGCGCCGTTTTTTCGTCCGACAATGCCGCGCACCGGCCAGCCGCTGTCGGTGATGATGACCAACTGTGGCCCGCTGGGCTGGGTCAGCGATCGCGACGGCTACCGCTACCAGGTCGACCATCCCGTGACGGGGCGGCGCTGGCCGACGTTTCCGGCCGCGCTCACGCAGCTTTGGTCGGAAGTGACGGGGTACGCGGCCGGGCCGGAGGCCTGTCTCGTCAATTGGTACGGCGAGGGCGCACGCATGGGGCTGCATGTCGATGCCGACGAGCATGCGCCCGATGCGCCGGTGGTGTCAGTGTCGCTCGGCGACCCGGCGCTGTTTCGTATCGGCGGGCCGGCACGCCGCGGCCGCACACGCTCCTTATGGCTGGCATCGGGCGACGTGGTCGTGCTCGGTGGCGGGGCACGTCATTGTTACCATGGCGTCGACCGCGTGCGCTTCGGCGAGAACGGGCTGCTTGCGTCGGTGCCGGGCCTCGCCGCGGGCGGGCGCATCAACCTCACGCTGCGGCGGGTGACGCCGCCGGGCTAATCGCCCCCGCGCCACGTGCGCTTACGGCACCAGGACCAGCTTGCCGAACTGTTCCGAGCGTCCGAGTTCCTCGAGCGCATCCGGCGCATCAGCCAGCGACCGTGTTCCGGCAATGATCGGCCGGATCACCGATGCGTATTCGAGACCCCAGCCAAGCAACGCATCGAGCAGCGCGGGGCTGCGCAGCGGCCGCCAGATCGTGAACCCGCGCAGCGAGAGGTCATTGATCATCAGGCGTGCAATCGGTATCACCGGTTCGCCCCCCGTGATCATCTCGTAGCTCACGATGGAGGCGCCGGGCGCGGCAGAGTCGAACAGCCCGGGGTAGAACGACGCGCCCACCGGGTCCAGTGCGGCGTTGAAGCCCGCGCTGTCGGTGACGCGGGCTACGCCGGCAGCCAGCGACTTGCTGTCGGTGGCGACGAACGCATGGTCGGCCAATTCGGCGAGCTTCTCGACGCGGGCCTCGCTGCGGCTGGTCGCGAGCGTGGTGGCGCCCCAGGCGCGCGCGAGTTTCAGCGCGATGACGCCCATGCCTGAACCGGCGGCGGTGAACAGCACGCGACGTCCGGGTGCCGTGCGCGGCGTGATGCCGGCGAGCTCGAGTGCACCGGCCATCGTCAGGACGCCCATCCACAGACCGGCGCCCTCGGCATTGCTGTAGTCCTCCGGGACCGGCAGCAGCGCGGCCTGGTCATAGACGCCGACGTCGCGGTAGGTGCCCATCGAGCACATGTCGATGCGGCCGGGCAGCAGCGCGACGCGCGCACCGATGGCCAGTTCGCTGGCCCGCCAGGGCTGGATCGTGTCCGCGGGGGGCGGTGCGCCGAGCGCGACGATCTCTCCCACCGCCTCCTGGCCCAGTCCGCTCGGAAACTCGCGCGCCGGCAGGTATCGGCCCTGTACGTAGTTGAATTCCGAACGATTCATGCCGATCGCATGCAGCCGCACCAGGGCCTGGCCGGGCCCGGGCGCCGGCAGGGACTGCTCGCGCCGCGCGAGCGCCTTGCCCGGCGGGCCGTAAGCGTCGAACTGCCAGCACATGCTGCGGGTGGAAGATACGGTCATGCGCTGCGCTCCTTGGCGCCACGGGCCGGCGCAGGGGGTTGTGGGTGTGATCGGTGACAGCTGCGACGGTGGCGCGGGTGCGCGCCACGTGCGGTCTCCATCGCGGGCGCCAGATTGCCAGTGCGACGTTGATGACGCAAACCACGAGTACGACCCGGAGTGCGCCGGCCTCGCTGTGCAGGGCATCGGCGAGCATGCTCGCGTCGAGTTCGCCGGCAACAGCCTGCGCGGCTGCATCGGCGTTGTCATCGAATTCAGTGTAGTCGCATGAAATCGTCAGGTGACACCACGCATCCCGCTCCACCGCACAAGGCTGGCAGCGCTCAGGCGGCCGCGGCCGCATGCCTGCCAGGCCTGGGCGAGGAACAGTTCCGCGCACGCGACCGCGTCGGCGAGGGCGTCGTGACCGGCCACGGCCGGGAGGCCGTGGCGGGCGCGGCAGGCGGCAAGCGACAGTGCGTTCGCGGGCAGCGTTTCGCCGTCATGGCCGGCGATGCGAAGCCGACGGCATTCCAGCCCCAGCGTATCGACGACGGCGAGTGACTCGAGGTGCAGGTCGAGCCTGTCCACCGCCGACTGCAGGAACGCGCGGTCGAGCCGGGCATGATGGGCGACGAGGATGCAACCGGTGACGGCCTCGGCGAGGGCGCGCAGCACGCGTTCGGCGGGTTCGCCGCAGTCGACGCGTTCGCGGTCCAGGCCATGGATCGTCGCGCTCTGGGTGAGTGGTTGCGGGCTTTGCACCACGTGGGCGCGCGCGGCGTGCAGATCGATGCCGTGTGCGCTCAGCGGTACCCAGGCCACCGACAGGATGTCGTCGCCGTCAGGATCGAGACCGTTGGTCTCGAGGTCCAGTGCCAGCCAGCGGTACTCGCGCCAGTCGCGTGCGAGCCGGCGCCAGCGCTGCATGAAATTACGCATGGGGTGCTTTCCTGCGGCGTCGCCGCTCAGCCGCCGCCCAGGAATCTGAGCGCCAGTGCCCGCTGCGAAG